>CAYTKG010000045.1:0-5047 GCA_964438335.1 uncultured Candidatus Saccharibacteria bacterium
CTTCAATGTCAGGAATGTAAAAGAATTAATTATTATACTCAAAAGTCAAAAAGCGTTGAGGGAAAATTAGAATTGAAAAAATTTTGTAAATTTTGCCGTAAGCATACTCTTCATAAAGAGATGAAAAAATAATTGATAATCCTGACTTAGAATTGGCGCCTTGGTAAGCTGAAACTGAAGTTAGAAGAAGTTTAAATAATTGGCGGGGAATATGGAAATAAAAATTATAAAAGAGCCAATCAGCAGAAAAGAACTTATTGATATTGCCAGAAGACAATTCGGCGATTTAATAAAAGCAGTGGTTGATGTCAAACAAGAAATAATGGCCATAGGCGGCGAATTACATGCCGATGAAGAAGTAGCCTTGATTGAACAAGAAGGTTCGAAACGAGAATATACCTGGGGGGTAAATCTTTATCCTAAGATAGAAAACGAGGAATGGATTGAATTTGACTCTGTAATCAATTTAAAGCCATCTTGCGGCAATCGCTCTCGAGGAATTGACGATTCCAAGGTCAAAGAAAGAATTAAAAATATTATTGAAAAATTAGTTCTATAATGAAAAAAATTTTTCACAAGAAACTCGCCGCAGGAAAATGGTCTCGGCTCTCATTAATAGAACAATTAGCAAACATCGGTAGCGAGGTTGCCCGAGCAAGAAAATGGCAAAAAAAAGATAAGAATATTTTTTGGGGAGCAGCTCAACGAGCCTTAGAACTTTTTGATCTAACTCTTCAGGATAGCCGGTGGAAAGGCCGTCTTCGCGAAATTGCGAGAGTAAGGGAAGTGTTTTGCGATATTCTTTTAGGAGGAAATAATTATCAAACCTCTCTTGAAGATCTTGAACATTATTTTTTTCCTTTTGCGTTTTTTAGCCAAAAAACCACAAAGTAGGGGGTGTAGGTTCAATTGGTAAACCGCGAGTCTCCAAAACTCGATTTCCAGGTTCGAATCCTGGTACCCCCGCCTTCGCCTCGCCGAAGCTCGGCTACGGCGGGCAAGGCCCGCTAAACTAAAAACGAGCGAAGGCGGGATTGCCTCGCCGAAGCTTAACAAGCGAAGGCGGGATTGCCTCGCCGAAGCTCAAACAATAGTGAAATTAATAATTGAAAATCTTTGTCAAGCCGAGCAAGAATGAGTGCTAGCGTAGATTAAAAAAACAACTTGTCTGTTCTTTAAAGAAACTTTCCTCTTAATTCTCTGCCATTGAAAAACGGTTTTGGTAGCAATAAATTGGGTGGGAAAAGTCAAATCAACGGCTAAACCAAGATCAGTGTCTGGTTTTAAATTTTCAATTAAATCGCTAAAAAGATGGTGGCTCCGATAAGGAGTTTCAATAAAAATCTGGGTTTGATTGTTTTTAAACGATGTTTTCTCTAAATCAATAATTTTTTTGATTCTTCTTTGCTTTTTTTTGGGCAAGTAACCAATAAAGGCAAAATTCTGCCCGTTTAGACCGGAACCCATAAGAGCGAGTAAAACAGAACAAGGACCGCTGAGAGGCATCACGATAATATTTTCATTATGAGCCAGACGAACTAAAGAACTGCCCGGGTCAGCCACTCCCGGACAGCCTGCTTCTGAAACGATGCCTATTGTCTTGCCGTTCCGAAGGAGGCCAAGATATTCTTTCATTTCCTCTTTGCTGGTATGAATATCCAATAATCGAATGTCGAATTTTTGAATCGGTCTTCTAATTGGAATTTGTTTTAAAAAAGCTCTTGTTGTTTTCGGTTTTTCAGAAAGAAGGATATCAACTTTATGAATTGCTTCAATAACCTGCCGAGAAAGGATATTGGCAGAGGCTTCGGGCCCGAGAAGAGTAGGAATTAAATAAAGGATTCCTTTCTTCGCTTCTGAATTTTGTTTATTCATAGATTTAGTTTCGACTTCAATTTATCCGGTTTTAATGATTAATGTCAAGCTTTATCGCCAGCTTTAGAGTTGCACACCGTTCCCTTTTTTTTGTTATAATTAAAAAATGAAACTAATTGAAAGTTTAGTTTCCAGAGGATGGCTAAAAACAGAAATCATCATTGATGCTTTTAGGACAATTGAAAGAAAAGATTTCTTGCCAAAAGGAATGGAGAATCTGGCAGAATTAGATGAAGCCCTGCCCATTGGCCAAGGCCAGACAATCTCCCAGCCTTTGGTAGTGGCTTTTATGTTAGAGCTTTTACAGCCAAAGCCCGGAGAGAAAATCCTGGACATTGGCGCTGGTTCCGGGTGGACAAGCGCTCTGTTGGCCCATATAGTGGGTCGGCAAGGAAAGGTGATTGCGATTGAAATAGTGCCTGAATTGGCAGAATTCGGAAAAGCCAATGTGGCTAAATATAGCTTTATTGAAAAGGGAATAGTAGAATTTATTTGCGGAGACGGAAGCAAAGGATACGAAAAAGAGGCCCCTTTTGATAAAATTCTGGCTTCGGCTTCAGCCAGAATAATCCCTAAGGCCTGGAAAAAACAATTAAGAATTGGAGGAAAAATCATCGCTCCAATTGGAACTTCAATTCAGCTTTTTACAAAACGAGGCGAAGACGATTTTGAACAGATAAGATATCCGGGTTTTGTTTTTGTTCCTTTGATTGAGGGGCCGGATTAACTAAAGTTGACAGCTTAAAAAAGATGAAATTTCTGAGATTTTTTCTTCTTTTGTTTTTTACCCTCACTATCCTGGGAGGTCTTTTTTTTCTTTGGCAAGGAATTTACCTGCCAAAAAATTACGAAGAAAGCGAAGAAAAAATCTTTCGGATTAAAAAAGGTGAAAATTTTTTCGAGATTTCGGAAAATTTAGAAGAAGAGGGGCTAATAAAAAACAAAAGATTCTTTCAGGCATATGTCCTTTTTAAAAAGGGTTATAAAGATTTAAAGGCAGGCACCTATTCTTTTAATCCCTCGATGAGCATTGCTGAGATTGCTGAAAAGATTTTAAAAGGTCAAACCATCAAACTCAAAATCACCATCCCCGAGGGTTTTACAATTAAACAAATTGAGAAAAGAATAGAAAAAATCTCAAATTCCAAATCTCAAAGCTCAAAAATAAACGAGGAGAAAGCGGTTAAATATAGAGAAGATTATGAATTTCTTCAAGATGTACCAGATGATTTTAATTTAGAAGGGTTTTTGTTTCCAGATACTTATGAATTTGATGTGGAAACGAATAACGAAGAAATCGTCAGAAAAATGCTCAATAATTTTGACAAAAAACTTACTTTTCAATTAAGAAAAGAAATTAAGGAACAAGGAAAAACAATTTTTGATATTGTCAAAATGGCTTCTTTGTTGGAAAAAGAAGTGAAAATTCTTGAAGACAAGAAATTAGTTTCCGGGATTTTATGGAAACGACTCCGAAACAATATGCCTTTGCAAGTCGATGCTACTATTACTTTCATCACCGGCAGAAAAGATCTCAAGATTTCTTCAGAAGAAACTAAAATTGATTCCCCTTACAACACTTATAAATACAGGGGCTTGCCAATAGGCCCAATTTGCAATCCGGGCCTTGACAGCTTGCTTGCCGCCATTTATCCTAAAGAGAGTGATTTTTGGTATTATTTATCGACCCCGGAAGGAAAAACCATTTTTAGTCGCACTCTTCAAGAACATAATTTAGCCAAAGCAAAATATCTAAACTAAAAGAAATAAGAACGTACCTTTCATTGATAATCAGATTATGATTAAAAATTGTTCAAAAACCTTGTTTTTTGTGATAATTTTGGTTATAATACTGGCAGTCATTGGAACGTGGATTTTTTTGGTTCCCAAGAAGAAAAAGGCGGTTTCTCGCAAAAATTCTAAAATCTCTATGCCCGGAAAAGTTTCAAAAAAGAAAACGGCGGTAATGATTATTGCTTTTCGAGATTTTAAAGATGAAGAATATTTTCTCTCTAAAGAAGTTCTCGAGAAAGCCGGGGTGGAAATTGTGACTGCCAGCGATGAATTAGGAACCGCTATCGGTGCAAGCGGGGCAGAAGCAGAAGTTGATCTTTTTATAGAAAATCTAACAGTTGAAAATTTTGATGCTATTATTTTTATTGGCGGACCGGGAGCTTTAAAACATTTAGATAATGAAGTTTCTTATAATATTGCCCAGGAAGCTCTTTCCCGGAATAAGGTTTTGGGCGCAATCTGTATTTCGCCCGTTATTTTAGCCAAAGCCGGCGTCTTAAAAGAAAAGAAAGCCACTGTTTGGTCGGACGCTTTAGATAAATCTCCTATAAGAATTTTAGAAAATAATGGAGCAATTTATGACAGCGAGGATGTAGTGATTGATGGGAAAATTGTAACCGCTAATGGCCCGGCTGTTGCCGAGGCATTCGGAGAGGCCTTGGTTGAAATCTTGCAAGAAAAATAATCAAAAATAAAATTGCCGCAGACAAGAGGCACCTTTTCGTCATTTTGCCAAATGATAAGGATAAGCCCTCTCGAGGCGTAAAATAATACGTAAAATAATAAAAGAAGTTTGTCTGCGGCGGCAGACATTTTTTAATAATTTTAAAGAAATATGGCATTAAACAAGGAACAAAAAAAGGAGGTAGTAAAGAAATTAGAAGAGAACCTGGCTAAACAAAAAGCGATATTTTTTATTGATTTTCAAAAATTAAAAGCCAAGGAACTTTTTGCTTTAAGAAATCGGCTTAAAGAAAAAGGAGGGGCCGTTCTTTATGTTGCTAAAAAGAATTTAATAAAAATTGCTTTTGAAAAAAAAGAAATTCCGGTTGAGGTTAAAAAGCTAAAAGGACAAATAGGATTAGTGTTCAGTTTTGATAACGAGATTTTGCCGGCAAAAATAATTTATGATTACTGGCAGGAATACAAAAGTCCGGAAATTTTGGGTGGTTTTTATGAAAAGGAATTTCTTGAAGGCGAAAAGGTGATTGAACTGGCAAAACTTCCATCTAAAGAAGTATTGTTGGCAAAATTAGTAGGAAATCTTTCCGGCCCTACTTCGAACCTGGTTAATTCCCTGGGGAACAATTTACAAAAATTGGTCTATATTTTAAGCAATATTAAATCTATTGAAACTTGAAACCTGTAACCTGAAACA
>CAYTKG010000046.1:0-4952 GCA_964438335.1 uncultured Candidatus Saccharibacteria bacterium
ATGGAGGAGTGTTCTACTTGTCGCAGCGAGTATCGCGATCTGTTCGCGGAGCTTGTCTGCGACGAGGAGCTCATAGAGCTCCTCCTGGCGGAAGATGACTCAGACTCCGGGGTTTAGCGGGAGGCCCTGGGACCAGAAGGTTGAAAAACCATCCCGCACCTGTACTTATAAAAGCCCAATTATGGGCTTTTTATTTTCTACTATCAACTACTCTGAATAGATTTTTTAGCCAATTATGCCTCCGCCCAAGAGGACCTCATTTTTATAAAAGACCACCGACTGACCGGGCGTAATCGCTCGTTGGGCTCGGGCAAAGGTTATAAGATAATTTTTGGAATTTTTCTTTTTGGTAATCACGGCCGTGGCTGGTTGATGTTGATATCTTATTTTTGCTTTTATTTCTAAAGGCAGTTTTGGCTGAACGCCCGAAATCCAATTAACATCTCGGGCAGTTAATCTTTTTTTGCTTAAATCTTTTTCGTTCTTGGTCACAATCAGGGTATTTTTATTTAAATCTTTGTCTAAAACCCAATAAGGCCCTCCGCTGACTCCGATTCCTTTTCTTTGGCCAAGAGTGTAAAACCAAAGACCTTGGTGTTGGCCGATTTCTTTGCCTTTAACGGTAACAATTTTACCGGGATTTGTTTTTAAATGGCGTTTTAAAAAATCATTAATCGTGGTTGAAACAAAGCAAATTTCCATTGATTCCGGAATTTTTAGAACCGGCAGTTTGAATTTTTTTGCCAATTGCCTAACTTCTTTTTTAGAGTAATCGCCAATCGGAAACAAAATCCTTCTTAACTGTTCCTGATTGAGCTGCCATAAAAAATAACTTTGATCTTTGTTTTTATCTTTTGCTCTCAAAAGTTTGTATTTTGGAATTTGGCATTTAGCGTCTGGGATTTCTTGTTTGAGGCGAGCATAATGACCTGTGGCTACATAATCCGCTTCTAATTGAAGGGCTTTTTCCAGTAAAAGCCCGAATTTTATGATTTTATTGCAGACAACGCAGGGATTGGGAGTTCTGCCTGCTTTGTACTCTTTTAAAAGAAAGTCAACAATTCTTTTCTTAAATTCTTTTTCAAAATTAAAAACATAAAAAGGAATTTTGAGAATTTTAGCCACTTTTCTTGCTCCATTTTCCGCTTCTTGGGAACAGCATTTATTTGCCAAGTTGTTTTTGCTTTTGCCCGTTGTGAATTCGGTTTGACCGAAGTTCGGGGGCCAGAATCTCATAAAAACGCCGATGACATCAAAATTTACCCCGTATCGAACCTGCCCTGATATGAGGCCAATCTTTTTTAAAATGGCGGCGGCCACCGAGCTGTCTATTCCGCCGGACATAGCGCAAATTATTTTTATCTTTTTCATAATTATTTCTGATACATTTCTTCTTCGATTTTTATCCATTCCTTATATCTTTTTTCCATTTCCTTTTTTTCTTTTTCAATCCGTTGATGTCTTTTTTGAAGCTCCTTGGGAATTTTCTTTTTGTTTCTGGCTAAATAATCGTAAATGGCCTCACTCAAAGCATCGACCGCCAGTAAAGAACAATGCATTTTAAAGGGCGGGACTTTTCCCAACCTTTTTAATAATTCATCTTTGGTAATCTTCATTGCTTCTTTTAAGGTTTTTCCTTTAACCATGGTGGTGATTAAACTGCTGTTGGCAATGGCCACCGTACAGCCAAAGGTTGAGAAAGAGGCCTTTTTGATAATTTCCTTTCCTTGTTTATTCTTGCCAATTTTAAGATAGAGCCAGAGAATATCACCGCAAAGAAGGTTGCCCACCTTGCCTAAGCCGTCAAAATTTTTCATTTTGCCAATATTCCGGGGGCGTTGAAAATGCTTCATTATTTCCTTTGAGTATAATTTATCCATTTTTGTTATTCCCATCCTTTTTTAAAAGGAGAGATTTCTCTTAATTTTTTAACAACTTCCGGCAAGACCTTTAAAAGATAGTTAATTTCCCTTTCTTTTGTCCATCTCCCCAAACTTAATCTTAAAGAACCGTGGGCTTCTTGGGGCTTAAGGCCTATGGCTGAAAGGACATGAGAGGGTTTTAATTTGGCCGAAGAGCAGGCAGAGCCGGTAGAGGCGGCTATGCCCAAAAGATCGAGCCGGATGACCAACGATTCACCCTCAATGAATTCAAACCAGAAATTGACATTGTTGGGCAATCTTTTTTTGGGATGACCGTTGAGATGAGAGCCCGGGATTTTTTTCAACACCTCTTTTATTAATTTATCTCTTAACTTGGTTAGCTTTTCCGCCTCTTTCTTCATTTCTTTTTGACAAATCCTGCAGGCCTGAGCAAAACCGACAATGGCAGCCACATTAATAGTCGATGACCTTAATCCGAATTCATGGCCGCCGCCGTGTAAAAGAGGTTCAATTCTGGTTCCTTTTCTAACAAACAAGCAAGCGGCTCCTTTTGGTCCATACATTTTGTGGGAAGAGGCAGTGAGAAGATCGATGTTCATTTTGTTGACATCAATTGGGATTTTGCCAAAACTTTGGGCAGCATCGGTATGGAAATAAACGCCTGCTTTTTGACAAACTTTACCAATTTTACTAATTGGCTCTATTGTTCCTATTTCGTTATTGGCGTGCATCACCGAAACCAAAACTGTTTCCTTTCGAATTGCCTTTTTGACTTCGTTGGGGTCAACCAAGCCGTATCGGTCAACTTTTAATCTGGTTATTTTAAAACCTTGGTTTTCCAGCCAGCGGGCAGATTGAATAATACAGGAATGTTCAATCGAAGAAATGATAATATGCCTCCCTTTATTTTTATTGGCGAAAGCAATTCCTTTTAAAGCCAAATTGTTGCTCTCACTGGCCGAACCGGTAAAGATTATCTCTTCCTTTTTTGCTCCCATTAGATTGGCTACCGCTTCTCTGCTTTCCTCCAGGGCCTGTTTGGCTGTTTGGCCAAAATAATGAAGAGACATGGTGTTGCCGAATTCTTCAGAAAAATAAGGGAGCATTGCTTTAAGGACTCGCGGATCAACCGTTGTTGTGGCCGCTTAATCCAAATAGATTCTATTTTTTTCCTTTTTTTTCTTTTTTGTATTATTTTTCCTTCCGGCAATAGGTTTGGAGTGAGTTTTCTTTTTTCTCATATAAAATATAAAGTTATTATTTGATTAAATCGGCCAAGGTTATTGAATTCAAAGTGGAATTCAATGAATCTTGAATTTTTGCCCAGACCTTTTTAGTTTGGCAACTTTTTTCTTTAGGACAGGAATATCTTTTTTCTTTGTTTTCTATCAAACATTTAACCGGCGCCATTGATCCTTCTAATGTTTTAATTATCTCCCCTACTCTAATTTTTTCCGGTTTAAAAGCCAAAAAATATCCTCCGTTTACTCCTCTTTTAGCTTTGAGAAAGCCGGCTTTTTCCAGGCTGGAGATTATTTTTTCTAGATAATCAAAAGGAATTCCTTCTGCTTCGGAGATAGTTCTTAAAGAAAAGATTTTTCCTTTAGCTTTAGCCAGGTAAACCATTGCTCGCAGACCGTATTGTGATTTAGTTGAGAATTTCATTTTAAATCCAAGATAGACCAATTAAAAACCGACTATTCTTGTCGGTTTTAATATAACAAAACCCAAATATGGTGTCAAGGGTTTGCTGGATTAAAATACGTCATTACTTTCGGTGGCCATAGAGAGATTGCTTTCGGGTCGCAAACTCTAATAACTTTTGACTTAGGGACAAATTTAACTTCAATCAGATCGCTCCCTGCTTTTAAATTATGACTGATAGGAGAGCATAAATACCATCTTACCCTAGTGTTTGTTCCAAAAATGATTTTCTCGTCTAAAAATTTATTAATTTTAATTTCTATTCCCGTTTCTTCTTTTATCTCTCTGATAAGTGCTGCTTTTTCACCTTCGTTGTTTTTAACTTTACCGCCAGGAATATGCCAGCCATTGACAACAAAAAGCTTGGAATTGGTTGCTTTTCCAATCATTATTTTCCCTTTGCTTTCAACGATAGCAACGACGCAAATTTTACTATCAGTCATAGAAATTCTAATTTTATACTTTTTGTTTTTCGATCTTAAACAACAATTTCATTGCCTTCGGGATGACTATAAGAGAACTGACTTGATTTTGGCCAGAAATTCTTTGTTTTTCCGGAAAAGTTACCCCAGTTTCTTTCTTGCATGCCTTCGATGATTTTCATAGGAATATTTAATTCTTGAGAAAGAACTTCAGCGCTTTCTTGGGCTCTTTTCTCGGTTGAGGAATAAACAACCCGAGGGCCCATTGTTTTTATTCTTAAAGCAACCTTTTTCATTTGTTTTTTGCCCTTTTTATTCAAAATTTCCGAATCGCCGGCTTGATGCAATTTACCGGATATATTCTTTTTAGTCTGTCCGTGTCTAACTAAAATTAGTCGAGTCATAAAATATTAGGATTGTGGGATTATTGTATGGTTAATACGGGTTTTAACCGTTTTAACCATAAACCAGGTTTAGAATAGAAAGTCTTATTTTAGTTCTTGCAAACGTTCTTGAATTAGCCGAACTTTACCCCGGTCTTTTTCTCTCCTCGCTTGCCGATAAAACGATAGTTCTGATTCTAAAGACATACAGGGAATTTTCAATCCTTCTTTTTCAATCCAGACGAGATGTTTTTTAAAATTCTGAGGGCGAAGCGGATTTTTTTTATTACTGACCACATGAACTTCAATTCCTTTAATTTGAAATTGAGTTTCTTTATAACCCACCTCTTTTTCTTTGACTACCGTGCTTTTAAAAATTTGACTTATTTTTTCAATTCCTTCATCATCGGTCAGCAAATCTAAATCGCCGGGAATTATTTTAATTCCTTGAAGAGAAAGATTAAATGTGCCGAGGAGAGCAAAATCAATCCCGCCAAGTTTTTTCAGTAAAATTTTTAAAACTTTTAAAAATTTTTCCAATTGCTCGTTCATATTTAAGG
>CAYTKG010000047.1:0-4811 GCA_964438335.1 uncultured Candidatus Saccharibacteria bacterium
AAATCTTCCTCCCATTCTTCATCAATTTACCCAAGCGACCCAGGGTTTTGTTTTAATCACTGGACCCTCGTCCCACGGTAAATCAACCACTTTGGCCGCTTTGATTGACGAAATTAACCATCAGAAGCCAGTTCACATTATTACCATCGAAGACCCGATTGAGTATTTTTTTGAAGATGACAGGGCGATTATTGACCAGAGAGAGGTGGGTTTTGATACTTTGAGTTTTGCCAAGGCTTTAAGGTCAACTTTTCGTCAAGACCCAGACGTAATTATGGTTGGCGAGATGAGAGACGCCGAGACAATTGCGACTGCCATTACGGCTGCCGAAACCGGCCATTTAGTTTTTTCTACTCTTCACACCAACGATGCGGCCCAGACCATTCATCGAATAGTCGATTCTTTCCCGCCCGCTCAGCAAAGTCAAATTCGGGCTCAATTATCCGGCTCTCTACTCGGTATTATTTCCCAGAGATTATTACCAAGAATTAAAGGGGGTCTGATTCCTGCCTGCGAAATTCTTTTTTCCACTGCCGCGGTTGGCAATTTGATTAGAGAGAATAAAATTCACGAAATTCCGATGATTATCGAAACTTCGGCCGAGGCAGGAATGATTACTCTGAATAAGGCCTTAGCTAATTTGGTAAGGGCCAAAGAAATTACTATGAGAAGCGCTCTTGAATACTCATTGAACCCGATAGAATTAAGAAAGTTGATAGGGAGATTAGGATAATTTAAAACTGAAATATTTGATAGATGCCAGAGAGGAAATGAGAGAAGAAATAATTGAAAAATCTTTATGAAGTTTTCTTATCAAGCAAGAACTAAGGAAGGCGAAGTTCAAACCGGTTTTGTTGAGGCTTCTTCTCGAGAGGCTGCTTTGGGCGTTCTTCAAAAATACGGCTTGTTTGTGACCTCGCTTACTGAAGTTAAACGACCCTTTTGGGAGGAAAAAATCGAGTTTTTAAGAAGGGCCTCAAAAAAAGATGTTATTTTCTTTACCCGTCAGTTAGCGGTTATGTTGAGATCGAATGTCCCGGTGGTGGAAAGTTTAGAAACTATTGCTCGACAGATAAAAAAGCCGGCTTTTCAAGAAGCAATTTTGAAAATAGCCGAGGAGGTAGAAGGCGGGAGCACCCTTTCTCTTGCTTTTTCCCGTCACAAAAAATTTTTTTCTCCTTTTTATGTTGGCATGGTCAATTCGGGCGAAACTTCCGGCAAAGTTCCTGCCAGCTTGGATTATTTAGCTATCCATTTAGAAAAAGAACAGGATTTTATGTCTAATTTGATTGTAGCGATGATTTACCCGGCTTTTGTTTTGTTGGTTTTCTTTGCCATTACCATGGTAATGGGATTTTTTGTTATTCCTAAATTCAATGAGATTTTTGCCGGCGCGGAGGAGGAATTGCCTCTCATTACCAGGGTCGTTCTTAACTTTACCAGCTTGATTAGGGACTGGTGGCTCCTAGGTGTTATTTTTTTTGTCGTCTTAGGATTGGCCTTTTTCTCGTTTTTAAAATCAAAAGAGGCGAGAAAATTTTTGGACAGAATTCTTTTAGAAGTGCCTTTGCTTGGCAGTTTTCTTAAAAAGTTTTTTTTGACCCGGATCGCCCTCAATCTTTCAACTTTAATTTCCGGTGGCGTGCCCATTTCTCAGGCTTTAGAAATCACCGGCCGAGTAGTGGGCAATGATGTTTATCGAAAGATAATTTTTAAAACTCGAGACGGGGTGAGGGCCGGTCAGACAATCAGTGCCAACTTCGCCGCTTATCCGAATGAATTTCCCATCTTTTTTATCCAAATGGCAATTGTAGGCGAAAAAACCGGCCAGTTAGAAATGACTCTTAAAAACGTAGTTAATCTCTATCAGAAAGAAGTTGACCGAACTTTGGAGGCGATGATGAAGTTTATAGAGCCGGCTATGATTATTATTCTGGGCGGGCTGGTCGGTCTTTTAGCCGCTTCTCTTTTTGTTCCTCTTTTCCAAAAAGGATTGTCAATTTAATTGAATTTAAGTCATTAAAAAATTTTAAAAATTTGTTATAATTTAAAAAAGCAATAAAAGGTCGACGAGCTTTAATTCATTAATTTACGCGAATGTGGCTACGAATATCGCGGATTAATTCCGTGAAATTTAGGGGCCAGTGGTAAAAATTCGCGATTCATATGGAGTCAAAAAGAGGTTTTACTTTAATTGAACTTTTGGTGGTTATTGCCATTATTGGCATTTTGTCTTCGATTGTTTTGGTTGCCTTGAGAGATGCCCGAAATAAGGCCAAGGATGCCCGCATAGTGGCTGATCTCTCTCAGATTAGAAGCCTCGCCGAACTCTTGTATGACGGCGATTATGATGACGTTTCTATGGGTACGTTAACAGATACATGTGTTTATAGCGGAGGCAATGCTGATATTGACAAGATTGCAGGAGATATCTGTAACCAGAAAGGAAGCTTGGTGATAAACAAAACAGCCTCTCCGGCTGATGCTTATTGTGCTTATTCTGCTTTAAATGTTTCAGGTTATTATTGTGTAGACAGTACCGGTAGAGCTGGTTTTACTGAAAATAATCCTGGAACAGAAACAGCCTGTCCTTCGGATGCTCACTAGAAAAAAGAATGAAAAAATGATAATGATCAAGAACGGGGAAGATTTATTTGCCATCCTAAGCCCGGGAGACCTGCTTCCGGGCTTTTAGTTGATTGTTCCTGGCAGTTTTCTTAATTCTTTATTAAAATAAGAAAATGATTAAAATTGTCTTTTTTCTTATTTTTTTCCTTGGTGTTTGCCTGGGTTCTTTTTTAAATTGTCTCATTTATCGATTAAAAGAAGGAGTTAGTTTTCTAAAGGGAAGATCTTATTGCCCCCGTTGCCGGCATCCTTTAGGTCCGAAAGACTTAATTCCAATTTTGAGTTTCTTTCTTCTCGGGGGAAAATGTCGATATTGTCGAGAGAAAATCTCTTGGCAATATCCAATCATCGAATTGGCTACGGGATTTTTGTTTGTCTTTTCGAGTCGTTTTATATTTTTAAATCCCGAGATTTTTCCCTGTTCATTGCTATATTGCTATCTTGCCATCTTGTTTTATTGGTTTTTTATTTCTGTTTTGATAGTAATTTTTGTTTATGATTTGAAATATTATATTATTCCCGATAAGGTTATTTATCCTGCTATGGGCTTAGCTTTTCTCTGGCGGGGATTAGAAGTTTTGAAATTTGCCAATTGCAATTTATTTGGAGTTTGGGATTCCGCACCGGAAACTTTGTTTTGGTACGGGACAGGTTTGGAATTTGGAATTTGGAGGCCCTTTTTAGTTTCTGTTCTAGCCGCCTTTTTAGCAAGTACTTTTTTTCTTGTTATTGTTTTAATTTCCAAAGGCAAGTGGATGGGCTTGGGTGACGCGAAGATGGCTTTTTTTATGGGCTTGCTTTTGGGTTTGCCCAATGTTCTGGTTGCCCTTTTTATCGCTTTCTTTTTTGGCGCCTTGATTGGTATTGGGCTGATAATTTTAAAGAAGAAAAGTTTAAAAAGCGAAATTCCTTTTGGTCCCTTCTTGGCTTCAGGAACCTTGATTTCTCTTTTTTGGGGGCGTCAGATTTTAAATTTTTACCTAAATTTATTTTAAAATTTGTGATATAGTAAAAACAGGAATGTTAAAGAAATAAGTTCTAAGGGCAAAGATGAATCAGAGATGGCGAAACCAAGCTTTTTTAAAGAAGGAGAAAACCGGATTTACTTTGGTTGAGCTCTTGGTTTCAATTATGGTCATTATTACCCTTTCGGCCGTTCTTTTACCAAATTATAATAATTTTCGTTCTCAATTTGCCCTTTTGCGCTCGGCCCACAAATTGTCACAGGATTTAAGAAGAGCTCAAGAAATGGCCTCTTCTGCTAAAGAAACGATGGGGACTGTTCCTCCTTTTTACGGAGTTTATTTGCAGGCAGGAACAGATTACTACACTTTTCATTTCGGCGAACACGCCCTCTTTAAAACCATCTACTTAGAGGATAAAATCTATATCAAAGAAATTTCCCCATCTTTTTTTGACTTTCTCTGGATAAGATTTGAGGGGCCGAATCCGACAACCAGTTTTTTTCCCGATGGCGAATTGGCAACAATTACTCTAGCCATCGAGGATTCTCCAGAGATCACCAAAAGAGTTATTGTTAATAAGGCGGGTTTAATTTATGCCGAATAAAGAAAGTAAAAAAAGAGGATTTACTTTAATAGAACTGATGATGGTGATTTTTATCGTTTCGATTGGGATAGCCGGCGTTCTTAATTTGATTGCTAAAATTTTTCTTCACTCTCGGTTTACTTCTTCAAAGCTAACAGCTGTCTATTTGGCTCAGGAAGGAATGGAAATTGTCCGCAATATTAGAGACACTAATTGGGTGAAAGGAGAGAGCTGGGATCAGGGAATAACCGCTGGCGATTTTGAGGCCGATTGGGATGACCAATCCCTTTCCTTTTATCAAGGAAGATATTTAAGAGTTAACGGAAATTTTTACAATTACGACACAGGTCAGTTAACAAAATTTAAAAGAAAGATTACTATCGGAAAAGAGGTAGATAAAATTTCTGTCTGGGTAAAAGTTGATTGGGTAGAAACCGGCGAGAATTATCAGACTGAGGCCTACGGCGAATTATACAATTGGCGGTAAACCGTTCCTATTTTATCAATGAATAAACAAAAGTTAAACCACAAATTAATGCCCAAAGATACTGGTTTTACTTTAATTGAGCTTTTGGTGGGGATTGGTATTTTTTCTCTGTTAATCACAGCTGTGATTGGCATTTTGGTTTCTGAGA
>CAYTKG010000048.1:0-4811 GCA_964438335.1 uncultured Candidatus Saccharibacteria bacterium
ACTTAAAGAGGCTGCTGAAGCGAAAATTCATGCTTTTATGACTTTGCTTGGCGATGACGCCAGAATCCTTACCGAGGGGGAACCGATTGGTTCGCACGAATTATTTAATCGCTTAATTTCTAAAAAAACAATTACCGGTGAAGACGATAAGGAAGAAAGCGAACTTAAATATTTACAAATTATTAAAGATATTCGTGACAACAATCCCGATTTGTTCGCGAAAGCAAAACAGTTGCCTAAAAAAGCTAGGACTGCCAGAAAAACAAATAAGAATGCTAATTCGCTTTTGACATATTTTCGTAAAGGAAAACTTCAAAAATTCTTTTTAGTTAGCGGAGAAAAACCGCAGGAATTAGATTTCATTTCCGCAGCCAAGCTTTTGGAAACAAGACAAGATACAAAACGCGAAAAACTCGGCAAAGATTTTTATAAACTACTTGATAAAAATAAAAAAGCATTTGAAATAGCCACAATAGAAGAAATGTCCGAATTGAAAATGAAAGGCGGCAGGGATACCGCGACTCAAATGTTAAAGATACTAAAAGCCGTAAGAGATTTTAGAAAATTTACTGATGACCAAGAACTTTATTTGAAAAAAGTAATGAAAGAACTGGAAGAAGGTGGCTTACCAAAACAGACAACTAAAAAGACACTACAAGAATTAAATAAGGAATTGAAAAATGGATTGAATCCCTTAAAGATTTTAGGGGTTCTTCAAAGAAATATTCCCAGCGATTTATTAAAAGAGCACATCGCCGAAAGTTCTGCCCAAACTGCAGGACCAAGAGAAGTTATTTTGTCAGAATATTTTACCAGCTAATATGGAAAAAAGTTCGGCAATTAGAATAATTCGCAAGACATTTCAAAATCCTTTTGATAGGGAAATTTTTGTTTATTTTATCAAGAGCCTGTTAAATCATATTGAACCAGCTCCATTTATTTATCGGGGCAATTTTATTCCAGATGCTTTTGCTCCTTATATTAAAACCCTTGAACGCATAGGTAAATATCAAGACAAGGACGACAAAAAGATTGATTTACTTATCGTTTATCTAAAAAAGGAAAAATCACTCGAACGAGCCCGAACAATGCAAAGAAATTTTATCGCTTGGTATTTAAATGGAAGTCGAGGCGATGTCCTTAAAGACGCGGCTTTAGTTGCTTTTGTTTCTCCTAATTCAGAGGATTGGCGGTTTTCTTTAGTTAGAATGAATTATCGTCTTGACGCTTCGGGAGAAAAAATAAAAGTCAAACAGGAACTGACGCCGGCAAGACGATTTTCTTTTTTAGTTGGTAAAAATGAGAGCAGCCATACTGCCCAAAGTCAATTACTTGATATTTTAGAGGATGATGAAAACAATCCAACACTTGCCCAAATAGAAGAAGCATTTAGTGTAGAACGGGTAACAAAAGAGTTTTATCAAGAATATAAAAAACTATTTGATAACCTCTGCGAAGAACTTAATAAGAACAGAGTTTTCCAGATGATCAAAGAAACGAAAAGAATTGATACTGCTAATTTTGCCAAAAAACTCTTAGGCCAAATTGTCTTTTTATACTTCATCCAGAAAAAAGGTTGGCTAGGAGTACCAATGAACAAAAAATGGGGCGAAGGAGATAGGGCATTTTTAAGGCATTTATTTGAAAAAGCAAAAGAAGAAAATAAGAATTTCTTTAATGATTGTTTGGAACATCTATTCTATAACGTCTTAAATAAAAAACCGGATTTACCCGGAAGTTTTTATAGAAAATATTTTGATTCTCAAATTCCTTTTCTTAATGGTGGCTTATTTGAGCCAATGAAAGGATATAACTGGGAAAAAACCTTTTTGGATTTGGACAATGATTTATTTTCTAATAGCAGCAAAACGGGAATTTTAGATATTTTTGATAGATATAATTTCACGGTGAAGGAAGACGAGCCATTAGAAAAAGAGGTGGCTATTGATCCTGAGATGCTGGGGAAGGTTTTTGAGAATCTATTAGAGGAAAACCTAAGAAAAGGAAAAGGAACCTATTATACGCCTCGGGAGATTGTACATTATATGTGTCAAGAAAGTTTAATTAATTATTTAGTCACAGAAAGCAAAATTGATGAAGAAAAAATCAGAAAGTTGGTAACTCAGGACTCTATTATTGATCTTAGTAAAGATATTGATGAACAACTTAAACAAAAAAGTATTGTTTTTACCGATGAAGAAGTTGAAGGCCTAGATAAACTCTTGAAAGATATAAAAGTTGTTGACCCCGCTTGTGGATCGGGGGCTTTTTTAGTTGGAATGTTGCAATTGATTATTCACACAAGAAGAAGATTAACCGATTATTTAGTATTATTTAGCAAATCAACAAAAAACAGGAGTGAGTATCAACTTAAAAAAGAGACTATCCAAAATTGTATTTACGGTGTTGACATAGACCCGGGAGCTGTTGAAATTGCCAAGCTTCGTTTATGGCTTTCGTTGGTAGTTGATTACGAACTAGAAGAAATTGAGCCATTGCCAAACCTTGATTATAAAGTAATGCAAGGCAATAGCTTGCTTGAAGAATTAGTTTTGGGAAATACAGTGATTAAACTTTTCGATCCAAATTTAGTGATGACCAAAAAAAAGAAAATGAAAAATCTTTTTGAAGAGGAAAAACAAAAAGATTTATTCGAGAAACAGTCGCAAGTAAAGAGGATAATAATGCAATTAGATAATCTTCGGAAAAAATATTTTAGGATCAGCGACCTATCAGAAAAATTTCAAGTCAAAAAACAAATAGAAGACATTGAGCAAAACTTAGTAAAAGAATGTGTTGATAGAGAAATAAAAAAGTTGGATGTTCAACTCAAAAATATCGGTCAATATATAGTTCCCGGAATTGGAATGACCGAAAAAGATGCTAAGAGAGTAGCAAAAACTCTTTCCATTCAAGCAAGTATTATGGAAATGTGGCAAGAATTTAGAGAAAGCGGAGTAAGACCGTTCTTTTTATGGCGTCTCTATTTTGCTGATGTTTTTCAAGAAAAAGGCGGGTTTGATATTATAATTGCCAATCCGCCGTATATTCAACTTCAAAAAAATCAGGGAGAGTTGGCAAACCTCTATAACGGTAAAAGATATGAAACATATGACAGAATGGGCGATATTTATTGTCTTTTTTATGAAAAAGGAATCGAGCTTTTAAAAAATAGTGGGATACTTTGTTATATTTCCTCAAATAAATGGATGCGGGCGAGATATGGAGAAAAATTACGACAATTCTTTTTAAAATACAATCCCAAAATCCTTATTGATTTAGGACCAGATGTTTTTGAAACTGCAACTGTTGATACTTGTATTTTGTTGGTGCAGAAATCGAAAAATAAAAACAAATCGAGGGCTATTACAATTAATGAAAAGAAAAAAGATTCTATAGATATCGCTCAAATCTTAAAAGAAAGAGGTGTTATTCTGCCAAATTTAAGCAAAGGAGCCTGGTTTATTGGAACTCCAAAAGAACAAAAATTAAAAGAAAAAATCGAACGCATTGGCAAACCACTAAAAAAATGGGATGTAAAAATTTATCGTGGAATTTTAACTGGTTTAAATGAAGCCTTTATTATAGACCAGAAAACTTATGATAAACTAGTAACAGAAGATCCCAAAAGCAAAGAAATTTTAAAACCGATTTTGCGCGGAAGAGATATTAAAAAGTATAGATACGAATGGGAAGGATTATGGCTAATCAATATTCATAATGGATATATAAATGAAAACGGTCAACAAATTGATCCAATAAATGTTAATGATTATCCTGTGGTAAAAAGATATTTAATTCAATTCTATGACAAATTAAAAAATCGAGATGACAAAGGAATTACACCTTATAATTTGCGGCATTGTGCCTATATTGAAGAATTTGAAAAAGAGAAGATGGTGTGGCAAGAAATTGTTCGAGAGCCAAGTTTTGCTTACGATACTAAAAAATTTTATTGCGAGGCTACTACATTTTTAATGACAGGCGAGAATCTAAAATATTTACTAGCGATTTTAAATTCGAAATCCGCAAGTTTCTTTTTCAAAAAATTTTATGCTGGTGGCGGTTTAGGTGATGAGGGCTACAGATACAAAAAAGCCTTCTTAGAAAATTTACCAATCCCTCCAATTATTCCTCAAAATAAATCTACAGCAAAAAAAATAGAAAATTTAGTAGATAAAATTCTTGCCCTTACTAGATCAAAAAATTATTCAGCTAACGAAACAAAACAGAAAAGAGTTAAAGAATACGAAAAAGAAATTGATAAGTTGGTTTATAAACTTTATGGCCTAACGCCGAAAGAAGTTAAGATTATTGAAACTACATTATTAAAATGAAAAAAAATACCGGAAAGGCAAAAAAAGTTTATGTGATTCAAAAATCAAGAGTAGGTTTTGGATATCAGGACGAGTATGCGTTATTTATTTTTTTAAAGTTTTTACTTAACAAAAACATCAAAGCATTTTTTATAGACAAGGGGTTTGGAGAGAAAAATTTTTCTTTAGACGTTGTAGTAGTACCTAGGAAAAGTGAGAACGTGGAAGTAGTATATGAAATAAAAACAGGAGACCGATTTCCGAAAGACAATAAAGAAATAGGGCATGCGTTTGAAGTCTTTTTTTGTTATCAAAAACAAAGTTCGAAAACGCCTGAATTTCATCTTATTGTTTCTCCGAAACTTAAAGAAAAATTAGGTAGAATTTGGAGCTTGATAGAACACCTTCACAAAAACAAACACTTTCCGATTGCGAACAGGAAAATTTCTCCTAAACAAATAGCAGAAGAACTTATAGAGAAGTTAAAATTAAAAA
>CAYTKG010000049.1:0-2005 GCA_964438335.1 uncultured Candidatus Saccharibacteria bacterium
TATAAGAAGAAAAAATAAAAATAATAACTAAAACAGTACACGCGGCTAAAAAATATTTCAGCCAAGATAAATCTTTAAAAAGTTTGTCTATGATATTTTTTTGGTCTTTTTCTTTCATAATTTTAGGAACGCTAATTGAAACAAAATAAGTGATTTTAAAAATTTTCTTTTGCAAAATATGGTTCGAGCTGATATTTTTATAGGTTCTTTGGCAGTTTTGTTTCCTGGAAGATAGCTGCAATTTCAAGTTTTTCTTTGGCAGCAAATTCTCGCAACTCTGCGAGTTGCGCTTCAATGGACAAAATCTGTCTACCCTCATCTTCGGTAGATTTTCTTCTGTAAATAATGTATCTCATAGTTTTATTTAAAAATTTTCTTTTACCTATTCCGCCGAAGGCGGAACAGAAAACCAAAAATTAAGTTTTGGCTGGAAATTTCCCTTCAATTTGGCCGCCGAGCCCCGCCTATTTTCCAATAGGCGGGATAAACTCCGTGAGGCGACCAATAAATCGTTGACTTTTACCGAAATATGCCCAGGGCGGGACTCGAACCCGCACGCTCTTAAGAGCCATGGTCCTCAACCATGTGTGTATACCCATTCCACCACCTGGGCTTATTGACCTACTTTTTTTCTTTTTTTTGAGTCGTTTTTAGATTTTTCAGCTGTCTTTTTCGTCTTTTTGATTTCTGTTGAGGCCTTTTTGTTTGAAGAAACCACAACTTCTTTTCTCTTAAGCCGGGCTTTTTTCCCTTTGGCCTTTCGGAGATAATAAAGCTTTGCCCTTCTGGCTTTGTGTCTTTGAAGGATTTCTATTTTTTCAATGGTGGGGGAATGGAGAGGAAATATTTTTTCAACAGCCACACCTTTTACTTCTTTTCTAACAGTAATGGTAGCGTTAATTCCTTTTCCGTGCTTCCTGGCAATCACAATTCCTTCAAAGATTTGTCTTTTTTCTTTATCTTTTGTTTTTATTTTTTGATGAACCTTAACTAAGTCACCGGGTCTTATTTCCGGCAGGTCTTTTTTTAAAAATTGTTTTAGGAAATTTTCGATTTCTGTAGTCATAAATTTAATTGTTTTAGATTTTTCAAGATGTTTTTTAAATCTCTTGGTATTTCTGACCGAAATTCTTTTATTTTGCCGTTAGGCATTTTTGTCTTTAAGTAACTGGCATGCAGGAATTGGCGCCTTATTCCTGGAAGGTTAGGTTGATTTTTAAAACGGTAAAGTCTATCGCCAATAACTGGATGGCCAAGAAAAGCTAGATGGACTCTTATCTGGTGGGTTCTTCCGGTTTTCGGTAAGGCCTCAACTAAGCTGAAGTAATTTTGGCCATCAAAGAATTGCTTTATAATTCGGTAAAAAGTTTCAGCTTTTCTTTTTCCTTTTCTTTTTGTCTCAGGTCCTAAGAGCAAAAAAGCTTTTCGTTTTTTTCTATCCTTTGGATCCCTGCCAATCAACGTTTCAATTTTTCCTTCTTTTGGTTGAATCTTTCCGACAACCAAGGCAAGATATTTTTTGACCACCCGTCTTTCTTGAAATTCCTTTTGGAAAAAATCAAACGCCTTTTTGTTTTTAGCCACCAGAACAATACCTGAGGTTTCTTTATCTAAACGATGAATAATTCCGTGTCTTCTTTGTTTTCCTAATTGTTTTAAATAAGGAAATTCTTCTAAAAGCAATTCTTCTAAAGTTTTTTCGATTGTTTTCTTTTTTGTTGTTATTAAGAACGGAGGTTTGTCAACAACCAAAAGATCTTTGTTTTCGTAAATAACTTTTAATTTTCTTTTCATTGGGATTTTAGTGGGCGATAGAGGATTTGAACCTCTGACCTCGTCGATGTCAACGACGCGCTCTAACCAACTGAGCTAACCGCCCTTTACTCTAATGTCCTGAATCAATCGTCTTTTTTGTTTCGTTAAGATAAATTCAGTTTACACCGAGGAAGCCGAAGGCTTCCGAGGTGGGCGTGCCAGGATTTGAACCTGGGACTTCCACTTTATA
>CAYTKG010000049.1:2105-4598 GCA_964438335.1 uncultured Candidatus Saccharibacteria bacterium
TGGGCGTGCCAGGATTTGAACCTGGGACTTCCACTTTATAAGAGTGGCGTTCTAACCACTGAACTACACGCCCATTTCTGGCAATATAAGAGTGGCGTTCTAACCACTGAACTACACGTCCTTAAATCAAAAACCTCCATTTTATTCTACTTTTTCCCTACAATTTTTTCAAATTCTTCTCTTTCAATTGTTTCTTTTTCAATCAGGGTTTTGGCAATTTGTTCCAAAACTTTTCTTTTTTTAACTAAAATTGCCTTGGCTTTTTTTTCTGCCTGCCTGATAAATTTTGTCACTTCCTCGTCGATTTGAGCTGCTATTTTTTCAGAATAATTTCTCTGTTCGCTTCCCTTTCCTAGGAAAATTAACTCTTCTTTTATGCCAAAAGCAATCGGTCCCAACGAAGACATTCCGTATTCCTTGACCAATTTCCTGGCCAGATCTGAGGCCACTCGTAAGTCATTTGTTGCTCCGGTTGTAACTTCATTAAATTTTAATTTTTCGGCGCAATAGCCGCCCAAAAGGGTAGCCATTTCAGCAATAAATTCTGATTTCGTTTTTATTCTTCTTTCTTCTTTGGGCATTTTTAAGGTATAACCAGCCACCAATCCTCTGGCGACAATAGAGACTTTTCTGACTGGCTCTGCTTCCGGAATTGAGGCGGCAACTAAGGCATGACCGGCTTCGTGATAGGCGGCGATTTTCTTTTCTTTTTTTGACAAAATATGACTTTTCCTTTCGGGCCCGAGAAGAACTTTTTCAATTGATTCTAAAAATTCTTCTTGAAAAACCTGGGTTTTGTTTCTTCTTGCCGCTAAAATAGCCGCTTCGTTAACCAAATTTTCCAGGTCAGCCCCGGAAAAACCCGGTGTTCTTTCTGCTATTTCCCTTAAATCAACATTTTCGGCCAAGGGTTTTCCTCGAGAGTGAATTTTTAAGATTTCTTCCCTGTCTTTGATGTCCGGCAAATCTAAGACAATTCTTCGGTCAAAGCGTCCGGGCCTTAATAGAGCCGGGTCAAGAATGTCGGGTCGGTTGGTGGCCGCCATCACAATGACGCCGGAATTTCTTTCAAATCCATCCATCTCTGCCAAAATTTGATTTAAGGTTTGCTCTCTTTCCTCGTAACCGCCGCCAAAACCACCTCCCCTTAATCTACCAATACTGTCTATTTCATCAATAAAGATAATTGCTCTGCCTGCTTTTTTGGCCTGACTAAACAAACTTCTTGCTCGGCTGGCGCCCACGCCAACAAAAAGTTCAATAAATTCTGATCCGGAAATGGAAAAGAAAGGGACTTTAGCCTCCGAAGCAACCGCTCTGGCCAGAAGGGTTTTGCCGCAACCGGGCGGACCGATTAATAACACTCCCTTCGGAATCTTTGCCCCTATTTTTAGGAACTTGCTCGGATTTTTTAAGAAATCAATCACCTCTTTGAGTTCCTCTTTGGCTTCTTTAAGACCGGCAACATCATTAAAAGTCACTCTTTCCTTTGATTTGGCGCCGGCACCGAATAATCTTGCCTTAGCTTTGGTGAAATCAAAGCTTTGCATTGCCCCTATTTTTGTTTGTTTAAAAATTATAAAGAAGAAAAGAAAGATTAAAATTAAGGGAAGAAAGCTTAAAATAAAGCTCCCCAGCCAAAAAGGAGCGGTGCTTTTTTCTTTGAATTCAATTTTTGTTTCTTTAATTTTTTCCGGGTCAGCTCCTAAGTTGGTTAAAAGTTCAAAAAGGGCCACCCCTTCTTCCTTTATCGATTTAACTTCTTTCCCGTCTTCAAAAGTGATTTCAAGTTCATTGCCGATAACTGTAATTTTTTCGACCTCGCCAAGATTGATTTTAATTGCAAGGTTGCTGAGGCTAATTTTTTCTTTTGGTGGAGAAAAATTAAAAAGGGAAAAAAGGGCAGATATTAAAAGGAAAAAAAACAAAAACGGGACAATTTTTGAAATAGGATTTTTCATATTTTGCTTTTTACCCCTGAGAAGTAAGCTTTAGAATCATTTTATGTTCTTCAGGGATAATCGAGGAAATTTGAAATTGATATTTTTGTCCGATTTTCAAAACTTTTTTCATCTCTTCTTCGTTTTTGAATTCAGAAATATGGCAAAGAGCTTGAATTTCGGGTTCGCTCGCCTTGCTATCCGAGGCGTTGCGGGCAAGTTTGATTTTAACAAAGGCGCCAAAAGGATTAAATTTGACTACTTCTCCTTCTACCGTTTCTCCTTTTTTGCATTTCAAATTCTGCCAAGGATCTTTTTTAAGCGCTTTTAAGGAAAGCGAAATTTTACCGTTTGAGATCTTGATAATCTTTGCCCGAACCGTCTCGTTCATCTTAACTAATTCTCCGGGGTCGGTAATTAATTGCCAATCAAGCTCTGAAATATGGATGAGGCCTTCCAGGATTTCTTCTGGTCTTTGGGCGTCTAGGGGGAATTTTATAAAGACGCCAAAATCAGTAATGCCTGTGATTTTTCCTTCAATAATGTCTCCTAC
>CAYTKG010000050.1:0-4569 GCA_964438335.1 uncultured Candidatus Saccharibacteria bacterium
GCTTCAATTAACGGCTCTGGATTTTTAATCCTGCCCGCCCGCCTGTCTATTATCTTTAATTTTTCATCAACCGTGGCTAGATTTCCCCTTAAAGCAACATCGCCTTTTTTGACTTTTATCCCGGCTCCGAGAGCGGTAAATATCCCTCTTCTTATCTTATAAAATTCAGGATTATAACCAAACAAAGCAAAATGACCGCCTTCAGAAGTGGGAATGGCTCCCTGAAACTGAACAATCACTTGACCGCAAATCCCCTCTTTAGCCAAAAAGTCCAACCAAGGGGTTTTAGCCGCCTCCAAGGGCGTTTTGTTTCTCAAGACCGGAATCGGCTCATCCCCTAAACCGTCAAGAATAATCAAAAGAATTTTCATAAAATCTCAAAAATCAAATCTCAAATTTCAAAGATACAAATAAAATCTCAAAATTATTATAATTTTCTCTTTCCCTTAAGAGTTAAAATGCTCGCCGCTATAATATTTGCCAATTCCTCGGTTTCCTCAAGCATTTTAGAGGCCAGCTCGCTATTTCCTTTGTCCGAATCTTTAATTAAAGACAACCAAAACTTTGATTCGTTAGCGCTCTTTAAAGCAATATTATAAAAATTTACAAAATCCCTTTTGGAACTGGCTGATTTTGCCTCAACAACATTAGCTCCAATTGATGTAATAGATCGTAGAAGTTGATCGCCAAGCGACCAATATGCTTTCTTAGCAGGCAGAGAATCAATTAACTCCAGGGCATCTAAAGCGAGAAGATAAGCTCTTTTCTTAAAAGATGTTTTTGAGCTTTGCATCTGTATTTTTGATTTTTTACTTTTGCGATTTGAGATTTTCTTCTATTCTCAGCAATCGATTATATTTTGCCACCCTCTCCCCTCTTGTTGGCGCTCCGGCCATAATGTATCTTGCTTCCAATCCTACCGCCAGATCAGCGATAAAACTATCATTTGTCTCTCCGCTTCTGTGTTTAATAAAAATTTCCCAACCGGCTTCTCTTGCCGATTGAACCGCTTCAATTGTTTCTGAAACCGTCCCGATTTGATTCGGCTTAACAATAATAGCGTTACAGGCCTCTTTTTCTTTTGCTTCTTTTATTCTTTTAGGATTCGTTACTGTTAAATCATCTCCAATAACTAAAAAGGTTGAAGGTCGAGCGTTGAGGGTTGAAGTCAGCAATTTCCAACTTTGCCAATCATTTTGAGCAAAAGGATCTTCAATCGCCAAAATCGGATATTTTTTAATTAAATCTAAATAAAAATTTAAAAGATCTTCGCTGGCAAAATTCTTCTCTTCAAAATGATAAGTTCCTGAACGATAAAAAGTAGAAGCAGCCGCATCTAAAATAATTTTTGCTTTATCTCTAAAGCCCGCTTTTTCGACTGCTTCCATTATTAAGGACAAGGCCTCTTCCGTTTTTTTCAGGGGCGGAGCGAAACCGCCTTCATAGCCAACATTGGCGGCGGCTTCGCCGTGTCTTTTCTTTAGAATCGCCCCAAGGGTGTGATAAATCTCAATTCCTATTTCCAATCTTTCTCTAAAAGATTCGGCCCTGCCCAAAATCATAAACTCTTGAATATCCAAATTATTGCCGGCGTGAAGTCCTCCTTCTATCATCAACATCGCCGGACTTAATTCATTGATTTTTCCGTTCTGATTGTTGGCAATCCCGTTTAAATAATAATAAAGAGGGAGATTTTCGGCCGCCGCTCCGGCCCGGCAAACAGCGATAGAAACCGCCAGAATCGCATTGGCCCCTAACTTAGATTTGTTATCCGTGCCGTCAAGCTCCCTCATTAAATCATCGATTTCTTCTTGTTTCGTCGGGTCCTTACCTGCTAATTCCGGGCTAATAATTTCGTTGACATTTTTTACTGCCTTTAAAACCCCCATTCCGTTGTGTCTTTCTCCCCCGTCTCTCAATTCAACCGCTTCGTTTTCTCCTCTGGAAACGCCGGCGGGAACCGAAGCCCGAAATACTCCTAAATCAGTCATTAAATCAACTTCAATCGTCGGCCTCCCTCTGGAATCTAAAATTTCCTTGGCTTTAATTTGTTTAATCTTGCTCATAATAACTCGTCAAAAGCTGTTTCAAGTTAAGTTTTTAAGAGGTGTAACGCACCTGCTAATCGTTTTTTTAAGAACCAACTTTCCTAATGGCGTTAATGAATAATAAATCCGCTCAGGCCCTTTAGCTTTTTCCCTTTCTACCTCCTTAATAAGTTTGAAGTCATCCCTTAATCTGCTCAAAAGCCTGTAAAAAGAAGTGTAATTGTATTCCAATCCCCCTCTAAAAAAATCTCTAAGGTCTTCTTTAATCTCTTTTGAAGAAGCCCTTTTTCGTTTCTCAATTGACCATAAAACAATCAACGCCCCAAAACTGTTTTTCATTGTTTCTTGGAATCTTTCTACCAAAATTTCTGATTGTTCTTCTAAATTAAAAGGCATTTCTTTTTTCATATTGATTAAAGTATTGACAAAATTTACTAATTGTAATATACTATTGGTAGATTACAGGGAAAGGAGGTGATAGGGGTGGAAAGGGAAATTCTCGTTTTTCTCGCGGCCCGAGAACTTAAAAAGGCTTTCAAGGAAATTGTCCGCCTGTTCCCGGGGCGTGAACGAGAAGTTGGGCTACTCATCCTGGAAATAATCCGGGAGGCATGCGAGCTCCTAAAATCCCAGGTTGAGTAACCCGCAGGGAAGGGGGCCAAATAGCCGCCAACCCTGCAAAAATTTGCGCCCCCTTCCCGTCCCATCTTCCCATCCTATTTGTTTTTTATGGGGAGATTAATTCTCCCCTTTTTATATCCTGAAAATTTCTCGCCCCAACAAACAATCTCTATCTTTTCTTAACTCCTTGCTGATTTTTTAAAGATTGAAGATATTGATAAGCGGACAGAGCCGCTTTAGCGCCTTCGGCCGCGGCGACAATAATTTGTTTAACCGGAATATCAGTCACATCGCCAGCGGCAAACACCCCCGGCGTTTTAGTTTCATTAGTCCGAGGATTAATTTTGATTTCATCTCTTTTATTAAAACTGACGAGACCCTTAACAAAACCAGTGGCCGGAAAAGAACCAATTTGAACGAAAACTCCTTCAACTTTTAAAGTTCTTTGTCTTTTTGTCTCTAAATCTTGATAAATTAAAGATTCAACCAGCTTTTTCCCTTTTATCTCTTTGCTCGCCGCGTTCAACAAAACCTTTATTTTTTTTATCTTTTTTGCCCTCTCTTGAGTTAATTCATCGGCTTTTGGTTTCGGGCTGGCTTCCAAAATATAAATTTTAGGACAATATTTGCTTAACTCTAGGGCGGCGTCAAAGCCCGAATTCCCGCCGCCAATCACCGCCACCGTCTTGCCTGCGAATAAAGGACCATCGCAAGTAACGCAATAAGATATGCCTCGACCCAAAAATTCTTTTTCGCCGGGAATTTCTAAAGGCCGAGGGTCGCGGCCCGAGGCAATAATAATGGCCCTGGCAGAATATCGGTCTTTTTGAGAAGTCCGAACTTCAAAAGCTCCGTCTTTCCTCTTTGAAATTTTACTAACCTCTTCTCCTTCATTTATGTCTATCTCGAATTTAGCCAGATGCTGACTGAATTTTTTCATCAAATCAGTGCCCATAATTTTCTCAAACCCGGGATAATTTTCAACCAAAAAAGCCCTGCCTGTTTGGCCAATAAAATCTTTGGAAATCAGGAGGGTATTTAATTTCTTTCTGGCGGCGTAAATTCCAGCGGCAATACCCGCCGGCCCGCCGCCAATAATAATAACGTCGTACATTTTGAATATGCTGATAATTTAGCTGTAATTTGAGAATTAATGTAAAACTTCAGGAATGGTCTCAATAATATCTGTCGCCAACAAGCTATCTTTTAACCTCTCGGCCGCCATTTCTCCAGCCCGACAAGCAATAAAGACACCGGCCTGAGCAGCCACAAAAGGATTAATTCTTCTTGCCAATAAAGCGCCGCAAACACCGGCTAAAATATCGCCGGTGCCGCCAACCGACATATAGGGCGTCCCTGCCTTATTTAAAGCAATTTCTTGACCGTCGGAAATAATATCCGGTTTCTCCTTTAGAAGAATTGTTGTCTGCCACTTTTCTGCCTCCTCTTTTACGACTGTTTGTTTCTCCTCGTGTGATAGTTTGTAAATTTCTCTGCCCGTCAAAACAAAAAACTCAAAAGTATGAGGCGTAATCAAAAACGGCTTTCCTTTAATTATTTCCGGTTTCTCTCCAACCGCATGAATAGCAGCGGCATCAACCACGGCCGGAATATCTATTTGGGAAAGATACTCTGAAATTGTTTTTTTTGTTTCTTCCGACCGACCGGCTCCGCCGCCAATCACCACCGCCATATTACCTCGAGAAACCGATTTGGCCGCTTCTGTCATCGAAAGCAAAGTGGGCAAATGTTTTTCTTCTAACCATTTTCCTTCCAAGGGAAAAGCGGAAAGGTTGGGCGAAAAAGAGGCAATAATATCAGCCGCTCTTCTTGGAGAAATTATCCTAACCATATCGCAGCCCGTTTTAAAAGCGGCCATGGCTGAAAGGGCTGGCGAACC
>CAYTKG010000051.1:0-4488 GCA_964438335.1 uncultured Candidatus Saccharibacteria bacterium
ATCTTGTTCCGCGAGAAGAAAAACTCGATGTTGGTCAAGAGATAATTACAGTTGCCTTAGGCGGTGTTTTTCCCAAAGGGCTTTTTGTTGGCGAAATTGAAGCGATAGAAAAATCAGACCTTATTCCTTATCAGAAAGCAAAGGTGAAGCCCTTTTTTAATCTCAATGAGCTTAATTCTGTTTTAATAATAGTTAATTTTTCTCCTCTTCCTTCAGGTTATTAATTTGATTTGAACGATGGTGCTTTCAAAAAATTTAATTTTGTTTTTAGTCTTCTATATCTTGATTTTATTTCAGACGAGTTTTCTCAGTGTTTTTACTGTTAAGGGCTGGGCCCCGAATCTTGTTCTGTTTTTTTTGTTTTGGCTCACTTTTTTCATTTCGTCGTTTAAAAGAAAAAATTCTATTTTGGCCGGTGTTTCTTGGGAAACTTTTTTTGCCGGTTTCTTTTTAGATATTTTTTCTCCTCATTTGATTGGTTTTTCAATTTTGATTCTTTTTTTAAATGTTTTTTTAATTAAAAAAATTTTAAAAAATTTAGAAAAACATAATTTTTTTACCTTTACTTTTTTTCTTTTAGTTTTTCAAACTCTTTATACTTTTTTTCTTTCTTTGGTTGGCTATTTTCCCGAGAAACTTGACTTTTCTTTCTTCTTTGAATTGTCATCAGCTCAACTAATTCTAAACTTGCCCTTGGCTGTTGTTGGTTTTTTCCTCTTTCGAGTTTTAAAGCGGCGAAAATTAATTATCTAAAATTATGTTTCCCTTTCTTTTTAAAAAAATTAAATATTTGAAAAAAGATTTTAAGGGCAGAAAAGTTAGGTTGAAGTTTAAAGAAGAGGTAGAGCCTCAGGAAATTTTATTAGACGCCCTTTCTCAAAGAGAAGATTTAATTTCCCAAAGGAAGTTTGAGACCCCCCTTCGTCAGAAGGCTTTTCAGGGTCTTTGCTTCCTGTTTCTTGCAGGCATTTTTCTACTTTTTCTTAAAAGTTTTCAGCTACAAGTCCTACAAGGAAGAGAATTTTTAATTCTTTCTCAAAAGAATTACCAGCGAATTTCTTTTGAAAGAGTAAATCGAGGAGTTATTTACGACAGAAATTTCAATCAATTAGTTTTTAATGATTTAAGTTTTGACTTAGTTTGCAACAAGAATGACTTGCCTTTTGCTTCAGAGGAAAAAGAAAAGGTTTTCAGAGAAGTTTCGGAAATCATAGGACAAGAAAGAGAAATCATTAAGGAGAAAATTGAAGAGAGCAATTCTTCTCGAGTATTAATTTCCGAGAATTTGGACAGGGAAACATTAATTTCTCTTCAAACGAAAATAGGGGCTTTGAACGGTTTTCAAATAGAAAAGAATATTAAAAGATTGTATCAAGACGGCCCGACCTTTTCTCACCTTATTGGTTTTTTGGGTCGGATTAACCAAGAAGAATTAATCGATTCGGAGGATTATTTAATCACGGATTATGTCGGAAAAGCCGGTTTAGAGAAATCTTACGAGGAAGTTTTAAAAGGGGAAAAAGGTAGGATTTTAATTGAAAAAGACGCCCGGGGCAGGGAAATTTCTCAAGAAGTTATCTCGCTTCCCCAAGACGGTGAAAACTTGGTTTTATGGCTTGATGCCGACCTGCAAAAGAAATTAAAAGAAGAATTAGAAAAATCTTTAAAAAGGGTAGGGGCTAAAGCCGGAGCGGCGTTAGCAATTGATCCCAAAAGTGGCGGTGTTTTAGCCCAGATTTCTCTTCCTAGTTTTGATAATAATCTTTTCTTTCAAAAAATTTCTCCTTCAGAATGGGAAAAAATTTTTAATGATCCCTTAAATCCGTTTTTTAACAGAGTTATCTCCGGAGTCTATCCTACTGGTTCTACTATAAAACCTTTAATTGCCACCGGTGCTTTAGAAGAAGAGATTATTTCTCCAGAAAAGAAAATTTTTTGTGAAGGCAAAATAAAAGTATTAAATCCCTGGTTTCCGGACAAGCCCTGGATTTTTCACGATTGGAAAGCTCATGGCCCAACCGATCTTCGAAAGGCAATCGCTGAATCTTGCAATGTCTATTTTTATACGATAGGCGGTGGTTTTGGCGGAATCAAAGGTTTGGGAGAAGCCAGAATTAAGAAGTATTTGGAACTTTTTGGCTGGGGCCGGTTGACCGGAATTGATTTGCCCGGCGAAAAGGTTGGCTTGATTCCGGACCGAGAATGGAAAAAAGAGTATTTTGATAGAGAAGAACTAAAAATTTGGCTACCCGGTGACACCTATAATCTTTCCATTGGTCAGGGCTATCTTTCAATTACTCCGCTTCAGGTGGCTACTTCTTTTGCGGCTATCGCCAACGGAGGGAAACTTTTAAGACCAAGAGTGGTGAAGCAAATTATTAAAGCCCAGAAGGATTCTTTTGAAGTGATTAAAGATTTTCCACCGGAAATTATTAAAGAAAATTTTATCGATTCCGACAATTTAAAGATTGTTAGAGAAGGAATGAGGGAGGCGGTAATTTATGGGTCAAGCCGGATTTTAAATGATTTGCCAGTTAAGGTTGCTTCAAAAACGGGAACGGCTCAAACGCCGAAAGAAGGATATTATCATAACTGGGTGACGGTTTTCGCCCCTTATGAAGATCCGGAAATTGTTTTGACTGTTCTGATTGAAAATGTGCCCGAAGAACAGGTAGCCGCCTTGCCCGTGGCCAAAGAGGTTCTAAATTGGTATTTTGGGAAAAAGTAATATGGGAAATATGAGAAAAACAAATAAAAGAGTTGCTCAACTGGGAAAACCCTCTTTGATTTTTGGCTGGGGTCAGCAAAAGAGATTTGATTTGGTGAAAAGAAATGTTGAATTAAGCGGTAAGAGAATTTTAGATGTCGGTTGCGGAATCGGAATGTATTCTCAAAAATTTTTTGAAAAGGGAGCCAAGGTTTTGGGTATTGATATTGATGATGAAAATATAAAAAAAGCCAAGGAGCTGTCGCCGGAGATTGATTTTTGGGTCGCTAAAGCGGAGGCATTACCATTTGAAAATAACTCTTTCGACCTCATTTTCTTAAATGAAGTCTTAGAGCACGTTGACGACGACAAGAGAGTAATTCAAGAATCTTTAAGGGTTTTGAGGCCGGAAGGAAAGATAATCATCTTTGCCCCTAATAGATTTTTTCCGTTCGAAACTCATGGCATCTATTTTGCTAAGAAATACATTTATGGTAATATTCCTTTTATCAATTGGTTGCCGATGAAAATTAGAAATTTGTTTTGTCCTCATGTCAGGATTTACACAACGAAGACCTTAAAACGATTGTTTGATAATCAAAAAGTCAGCTTTGAAAAAAATGATTTTGTTTGGCCTGCCTTTGATAAAATTGAAAGAAAAAACCCTTTTTTAGGAAAAACTTTAAAAAAAATTGCTAATTTGGCTGAAAAAAATCGTTTTCTGAAAAAATTCGGCATTTCAATTTTTATGATCGTCAAGAAAAAACCTCCTTCCCTCAGAAAGTTCCTCATCAATTAAAGATAAAAGATGACTATTGCTCGGGGTGACGAACAAACTTGAGGTTTTGGGATATAACATTACGATAAAAAATGGCCAGAAATCATTAATAAAAGAGTATGTTTTTCAAAAAAAACCTTTAAATGAAAATTATTTGAGGAAATTAGTTAATTTAATAGTCAAACAGGGCAAGAATAGTTCTTGCCCTGTTTTGATTCAGATGATTAATGACGGGGAGCTTTTTTTGCTAAGATGCTTGTTTTTCTTTTTTCTTGGTAATCTTTGAGAGCTTGAAGTAGCTCTTTTTGTTCGTAATAATAAGGTTCGTTCCAGGTAAGGTAATTTAAAATTTCGACCAAAAGCCTATCCATAAATTCAGGATAGTGACAACAAGAAAGAAGATATCTATTATGAGTGTTTCGAGGAGTCGTGGGCACTCTTTTAGAGAACTCTTCCTCATAAAAATAATCGTCAAAACCAACCCAAAGAAATTTAACCAAAAGATAGTCTTGTTCCCTCACTTCATTTTCTTTGGTTGGTTTTGAAGGATATCTTGTAATAATTTCTTCAAGAAGTTTAATTATTTCCTTCTCTGTCTCCCTGATTCTTCTTTTTCTTACACTATTTATGAGAGGACTAACTTTCTCTAAAACCTCCTTAGGCCATTCGTCTTTCATAGTCATTGAGGTTGGAATTATTAAGAGGACCTTTGCTTATATTATACATTATCATTGGAAAATAAAGATTGGACCAGCTGTTTCGTTGAATCTAGCTGGTCCAATTTCGGTAGAGGGAGGTTCATTCACCGCTGTCATAATGGACTGTTCCATCTGTATCGCGGTCATAAACTACCTCCAGCTCATGATCGCCATCAACATCTTTCAATACCATATGGCCATGGGTCTTGTCTCCCTTGTAGCCATGATAGATGTCTTGGCGACTCTTGTCGTAAGAGGGATTCACGAGCTTTGCAAACCAATCAAACAGGCCCATCTTTCCTACC
>CAYTKG010000052.1:0-4426 GCA_964438335.1 uncultured Candidatus Saccharibacteria bacterium
TGTTGCTAATTAGCTTGCTTTCCTTACTTAATTTGTTTAATTTTTTGTAACGCGTTTCCCACTCTTCTTCTAATAAGTGTTCTTCTACCGAGGAGGTTTTAATTTTCTTTATTATCTTGTTCTTGTCTTCGTTTCGAAAAGCTCTGAAGGTAATAATTTTATGCTCCAAGGAGTAAGCAACAACTAAACTAGTAAAATCATTTTCTCTTACTTCTCTTTCCTACGTAGTAAGCCAATTACCAATTCTTCCCATCTCTTGAAAACATAGAACCGTCTGTCGCGCCCTTCCTAAATCTTCAAGATTAAGTTTAGAGCAATACATTAAATCCAAATCTAAGTCAATCATAATCTGCATACTATGAGGTATATAGAGCCAATATTCAGTTGAGTTGAGTAGATAGGGTTTCTTGTAAATGAGGGAGGGGGCATATCTTACAGCATTCAAAAACTGGGCAGTGTCCTAATCGAAAACATCCTTTATTTCTTTATAGTAGGGGTATTTCTTTATTGTTTTTTCGATATGTTGCCAAACTTTTTGGACAAATTTCAAATATCCTTTTTCTTCCCGGCTCAGCTTAACAATTCCCAAAGATGTCTGCCCAGAAAGAACTTTTAATAACTCATTCAATAAGCTTTCTTTAAGCTTTCTTTTTCTTTTTATTCGGTGACATCATCTAATAAGACTATAAACAGATTGTAGAGTGTTTTTATCTTCGTTAAAGACCGACGGTATCTCGTTAAACAGGAGAATAAATCCAAATTTGATTAACCTTATACAGCCATTTCCAGATGAATTTGTTCCTCTCTTCTACTTTTTCATGCTCTCTTGCCCATTTCTAAAGCTCTGAGGGTAGCTTTATTTTTTGAATTGCCTTAATCTCTTTTTTTACTCTCTCCGGCGTTAACTGCTCTAGAATTTCTTTGTTTTTCATATACTTGTACTTGACTTGAATTTAATTCTTTTGGCTAGTAAGGTTTAAAAAAAGGCAAGAGAACAAACGCCAAAAAATAAAACCAAAAAATACTCCTAAGGCATCACTAGCCAACGCTTTGAGGCCAAAAAGGGGTTCGAAAATGAAATCAGTGAGCGAGATGATCAATCCGAGCAAAAGAATCATGGCTAAACCGAAAGATCTAATTTTCACATAGTAGCTTTGAGAACTCTTGTATTGCCGGAAAAAATAGTACTCAGGGGTAAAAAGGCAATTAAGTACATTGAAAATCTTAAAACAGCAACTACTAAGGAGAAATTCCAGTTTATCCCCCTTTTTCTTCCAAAAAGGGATAAAAAGGAATAAAAACAGTTAAAATTGTAGTGACCAGCCCCAAATAAAGCAAAAAACGAACCCAAACCAGGAAGTAACCCCCGGAGCTTTCATGTAAAAAATCAGAAACCACCCACGGCGCAACCCAAGGAGAGCAAAAGACTAGTAAAGATTGCTCTCCACCTTAATATCGCTAAATTTGTGTTAAAGAATAAACCACCAATTGCCGTGGTAAAACAAAGCGAAGCGAAAAGAGCCTAAAAACAAAACAGAAGTTCCCCTATCGTGGTCTTTGTCTTCTGCCAAGCCTGGAAACATTTCCAAACACAAAGTCCTAAGCCGCAAGACATTAATAAATAAACAAATCCGGTAATAGAAAGGATCATAAGGGTATATAAATTTATCTAAACTAGCCGCCCCTAACGATTGGAGATGACCGCCGTAGACGAATTCTTTTAAAATAAATTTAAAAACATTTTTTAACTTCTTCATTTTTGTTTATTTTACCAATTTCCTTAGAAATAACAATAAAAAACTTGGGGTTCTTTATTCAAAAAATTCTCTTTTAAAAACTGAATTTAGTTTTCTTTTTGTTAAAGTTTAATTTTAAAGAGAAAGAAGACAAAGTGTAACGATACACCAAGTGCTTAAAGTTCTCTAAAAGTTTTCTAAATAAGAGAATTAATTGATTTGCGCTGTGTCTCGATGCGTTATAAAATTTAAAATATACAATGATAAACACCATAAACAATAAAACTGTCCTTGAAGCATCAAAATGCGTCAATGTCATTGTCTCTGTTGCCGTAAGAGAAAAAGGTAAAATTCTCATGGTCCAAAAATCGGAGCGCTGATAGAAAAAGTCGTAAAGCAATACCAAGAAAAATTGAATCAACTAAAATTAGATTTTGCCAAAGAAATAAAGATTATAAGCATGAAAAGCCATGAAAAGCGTAATGCAGAAATAAAGCATTTAAAGAAAATGTGCTTAAGTTTGGAAGAAATTTGAAGTTTTGTCAAAATTATTTAAAACTAAATTGTATGCAAATAAAAAATATCAAGAATTTGCCATACAGAAATGGTGTCTGTTGTGTGGTTTTTAAAGGAAAGAAGTTTTTGCTGGTTCAAAATCTTGGTTTTAAAGACAATTGGTGGAAGTTTCCCCAGGGCGGAATCGAAAAGGATGAAACGGCAGAAGAAGCGGCCAGAAGAGAGCTTGAAGAAGAGATCGGAAATAAAAACTTTAATATTATTGGCAAAAGTTCTTATACCAACCAATTTGACTGGTCAGACAAGTCGCTTAAGTTAGCTGGTTATCGCTGGCGGGGGCAAATACAGCAGTTTTTTTTAGTTGAATATACGGGCGATGAAAAAGAAATAAAGATAAACAAAAAAGAAACACGAAGATATAAATGGGCAGATTTAGAAGAGATGTTTGCCAGCATTGACCATGATGGTAAAGATTTTACCAATTATAAAGAGACTATTAAAAAAGTTCTGTCGGAATTTGGAATAATTTAATAAGATTTTAGATAAAAAAGTATTAACCATCTCACGAACCAAATGATATGCTCATCTTAACGCCTTTTAGTGTTAATCTAAGTATATTTTGGGAGGATGATTAAGCGATTTTCTAACAATTTAAGCAATGTGGCAAAACGAGTATAAAAAGAAAAAATTTTATCAAGGATCATCTATAAAATATTTAACCTTGCATCAATGTCCACCATAAAAATACCTTCCTTTTCTCCCTCAATAAAAGGATAAATAGAATCAGGTTGTATAAATAAACTTCTACAATTCTCCCGCTGTTTTTAAATAAGAAACAAGTTTTGGGAGAGCAATTTAAAACCAATAGGTATATTTCTCAGGATTTTCTTTAATATCTCTTTCTAATTCTTCTAAGCCAATCCATTGCCAATCTTCTGCCTCTTGAGGATTAAGAACGGGCTGGCCGTCAAATCTCCCCAAAAAAACATGGTCATATTCATGCTCAAAAAGATCGTTTCCAAATTTTGTTTGATAAATAAAACTGAAAACTTCTTCGAGTTGACAGTCAAACCCCATCTCTTCTTTTAATCTTCGATGAACTGCTTCTTTTAGGACCTCGCCGGGCCGAGGATGGCTACAACAAGTATTGGTCCATAAACCGCCGGAATGATATTTTGTTCTGGCTCTTTTTTGCAAAAGCAATTCGTTTCGAGAATTAAAAACGAAAATAGAAAAAGCCCGGTGGAGTTTCCCTTCTTGATGGGCTTTTATTTTTTCTTCGGTCCCAATTTCTTTATCGTTTTCATCCACAAGGATAACTTTTTCTTCCATATAAATATATTGTGTAATTTTGATAAAATCTTGTTTTTATTTTTCTCTCTTCATAACAAAATCGCCAATATCTTCCAACAATCTTGTCCATTTATTCCGAGGCAGGTTTCTTAAATGCTCCTTGGCTCTCTTAACATATTCTTCCCCCAATTTCGTTGCCTTTTCTTTTGCTCCTGTTTCTTTAATCATTTTTATTGCTCGCCTAACGTCTTTTTCTGTTATTTTCTTTTTCTTTAGAATTGCCAACAATCGCTTTTTGTTTTCCGAAGACATCTCTTTAAGGGCATAAAAAGTTAAAATACTCCCCAACTTTCTTTCTCTGATATCCTGGCCTATTCTTTTGCCAAATTTCTTTTCTTTTCCGCAAATATCTAAGATATCGTCTTTAATTTGGAAAGCAATGCCCAAATTAAAACCGTAATTCTTTAAAGCAGTAATTTCTTTTTTTGTTGCTCGGCCACAAATTCCTCCAATTTCCATTGCCGCTCGAATAAGGGCAGCCGTTTTTTTTACTCACCATTTCAAGATAATTATCAAGATTGACTTCTTGGTAACGATTCTTTTGAACATAACTTTCTTCATCTCTTCCCGATTGTTCAAACAGAATATCGCAGACGGCCCTTCGAAAAAGGGATTTGCACCCGCAACGGAAACAAATCCTTCTCTAAAGGCGCAACGACCGGAGCCGCCACGCCTGAATCTGGAACATGGTATCGCCTCCTTCTCGGGTTGATCTCGTTCTACTATGTCACTTTTTTTCTTAAAAATCGAATAACGATCAAGAACTAAAATCGGAAATAGCGTTTTTAAAATGAGAAATTTTTGCTTTTTTAAAGCCCGAG
>CAYTKG010000053.1:0-4266 GCA_964438335.1 uncultured Candidatus Saccharibacteria bacterium
TTCTGTTCAAAAATGTTTGCGCGTAGATGACATTGATGAAGTGGGCGACAAGTATCATCACACTTTCTTTGAGATGCTGGGGAATTGGTCTTTTGGTGATTATTTCAAAGAAGGAGCAATTGATTTTGCTTTAGAGTTTTTGATTGATGCTCTAAAATTAGAAAAAGATAGAATCTGGGTTTCTGTTTTTAAAGGAGAAGAAGGTATCCCCAAAGACGAAACCTCGATTAAAATTTGGTTGGCCAGGGGGATAAAAAGGGAAAGAATTTTTGAATTTGGAATGAAAGCAAATTTTTGGGGACCGGTTACCAAAACCGGACCATGCGGCCCTTGTTCAGAAATTTTTTATGATTTAACCAAAATTCCTTGCGAAAAAGGCAAAAATTGCGGCCCGAATTGCGAATGCGGCAGATTTGTTGAGGTTTGGAATTTGGTCTTTATGGAATACAACAAAACGAACGAGGGCAAATTTGAGAGATTGCCCAAACAGAATGTTGATACCGGCATTGGTTTTGAAAGATTGCTTTCCCTTTTGCAAAAGAAAGAATCTGATTACGAAACCGATCTTTTCTGGCCGATTATTCAAGAGATAGAGCGTTTGTCAGCAAGACCTTATAAAGAAAACAAAAAAGCTTTTCGGATTATCGCTGATCATTTAAGAGCGGCTTCATTCGTGATTAGCGAAGGCGTTCTGCCTTCTAATGTTGACCGGGGTTATGTTTTAAGAATGCTTTTAAGAAGGGCCATTAGATACGCTAAAAATTTGGGCTTAACCGGTCATTGGTATGTCAATCTTGTCAAAATAATTTCTGAGATTTACGGTGAAGAATATCCGGAAACAAGAACCAAAGAGACCGACATTTTGAGCGTTATTCAAGGAGAAAAGGAAAAGTTTGAAAAAAGTTTAGAAAAGGGCCTCAAACAATTTGAAAAATTGCTTGAAATTAAATCCCGAAGTTCAAAAATTAAAATGATTAGCGGAGAAGAGGCCTTTGATTTGTATCAAAGTTACGGTTTTCCTCTCGAACTGACAAAGGAAATGGCTCAAGAAAAAGGTTTTAAAGTTGACGAGGTCGGATTTAAAAAGGCCTTTGAGAAGCACAAAGAAGTTTCAAGGGCCGGGGCAGAGAAAAAATTTGGAGGGGTGGGTATTGACCAATTGGCTTCAAAAGAAGAAAGAGAAAAAGCCACTCGGCTTCATACCGCCACCCATCTTCTTCACGCTGCCTTAAGAAAGGTTTTGGGCAAGCATGTAAGGCAAATGGGTTCTGATATTACGCCCGAAAGGTTAAGATTTGACTTTTCTCACCCTCAAAAATTAACCCAAGAGGAAATCGAGGAAGTTGAAAAAATAGTTAATCAGAAAATAGGAGAAGGTTTGATTGTTGAAAGAGAAGAAATGGCTTACGAGGAGGCGTTGAATTCCGGCGCTTTGGCCTTTTTTAAAGAGAAATATCCCCAAACCGTAAGTGTTTACACCATCGAAGATGGTTCAGCTAGGGTTTTTTCCAAAGAGGTCTGTATGGGCCCTCATGTTCAAAGAACTTCGGAATTGGGCAAATTTAAGATTATCAAGGAAGAATCGGCCGGCGCCGGCATTAGGAGAATAAAAGCGGTTTTAGAAGGTTCCTAAGGCTTATTAAATAATGAATAATTTATTTCCTTTTTTAAAGAAAAAAAAAGAAGAGATTTTTGGCATTTTAGATATCGGTTCGGAAGGGGTGAAGATCTTGATTGGCAAGAAAATAGACGGAAAAAGAGTAATTTTGGGAAAGGGGTTGGGAGAGTATGAGGTTTTTGGGGTATTTGACGGCCGGGATTTTGAGTTAGAGGTGATGAAAAAGGCTCTTAAGAAAGCAATAGAAGAAGCAGAAAAAGAAGCCAATTTAGAAGTAAGAAGTTTGGTTGTCAATTTTCCGCCCCATATTTTTAAAGCAAGGATTTCTTGTCAAGAAATCCAAAGATCTTGTCCTGAAGAACTAATCAGCGAAGAAGAGGGAGAGCAAATCCTAAAGACAATTTTGAAGAAAATCAAAAAAGAAGTTTCAGCAGAGTTTGCCCAAAAAACAGGAATTTTGGAGACAGAGCTTTATTTTTTACCGATCAAAATTCTTCAGATGAAAATCGACGGCTACGAAGTGCCTCAACTTTCGGGTTTCAAGGGCAGGAGAATTAAAATAAGAACTTTAATCGTCTTTTTGCCGCGTCATTATCTTAAAAACATTGAAAGATTTATGACTGCCTGTAATCTTGAAATTTCGGGCATTCTTCATGAAGCCGAAGGCCTGGTAAAATTTTTATCAGGCGGAGAAAATGGACTTTTTTTAGATATCGGGGCAGATTTTACTCAGATTTTCCTGGTCAAGAAAGGAAACCTAGTTGCTGTTTCTGTTTTCAAACAAGGGGGAAAAATTTTTTCTACCGCCCTTTGCCAAAAATTAGGCGTTCTTTCTCAAAAAGCCCAAGAAATGGTCAGACAATACCAAAAAGGTCTTTATAGCGAAGAGGTAAGGGCCCGGCTTCGGGAGATATTTTTAAACGAAGCCAAAGATTGGCTCTTTTCTTTAGAGAAAAAATTAGAAGACGAAATTCCCCCGGAAGAGATTATTTGTTTTGGTGGCGGTTCCTTTTTTCCGGAGATTGAAGAAGTGCTTGAAAGGAAATACGGATTTTCCCCTCGAATTTTAAAAATTAAAGATTTTCCGGGAATTGAGGACAGGACAAAAAGGAAAGACAATCCTCAATTTATTCCCGCTATTTTTTTAACCTATGTCATCTAGAAAATTTTTCGATATTCTTCCGCCCGAGCAAAAACAGACATTAAAGCCGTCAAAAGCTTTTTTAAAAAAGAAAAAATTTTCTTTACCAACCAAAAGTCTGTTTTTATCCTTTTTGTTTTTAACTGTTTTGATAGTTGGTTTTCATTTGGCCGCCAGAGCAGAAATTGAAATTTGGCCGAAGACCAGGAACATTTCTTTTGAAACAGAAGTTTTAGTAGACGGAAAGATTTCTCAACCGGTCTTTTCCGAGGCAGCTATTCCTGCTCTTGACTTAATAAAAGAAAAAGAAATTTCTCAAAAATTTACCGCAACGGGAGTGGCGGAGAAAAAAAATAAGGCCACAGGTCAAATTAGAGTTTATAACAACTATCATTTACCCCAAATACTGGTGGCCACAACCAGATTTATCTCGGCTGACGGCAAACTCTTTCGTTCAAAAGAAACGGTCAATATCCCGGCCGGTCAATATCTTGATGTTCTGGTCGAAGCGGCCGAACCCGGGCCTGAATACAATATTAAACCCAGCACCTTTTCAATTCCCGGTTTATTAGGTTCGCCCCGCTATACAGCTGTTTACGGGAAGTCATTTTCAGCGATGAAAGGTGGCTTTATTGGTCAGGTTTCTCAGGTTAAGAGAGAGGATTTGGAAAAAGCCCAGACGACTCTCTATACAAAACTGATTGATTTGCTAAACGAAGAACTGAAAAAGTCGGCCGGTGAGTCGCTTTTATTAGAGGATGCCATTCAGAGCGAAATTATCAAGAGGGAATGTTCATTTCAAGAAGGAAGCGAGGCCAGAGATTTCGAGTGTTATTTAAAGATAAAATCAGAATCCCTGATTTTTAAACAGACTGATTTGGACAACTTCGCCAGAGAAGTTATTTCCCAAGAGATTCAGCCGACCGAAGCAATTAAGGAAAGCAGTTTGGAAGTTAATCCCGTGGTTAAGAAAGCCGATTTTGTCAATAAAGAAATCTCTTTGAGCCTGAAGATAAAAGCCGAGGTTTTTTCGGCGATGGATTTCAATCTCCTGAAAGAAGCAATTAAGGGTAGTTCCTTGAAAGAAAGTAAACTTTTGTTAGGGGGCTATCCGGAAATTGAAAAAGTAAAAATTAAACTTTTTCCCTTCTGGCTTCAAAAAATTCCTCAAAATTCTAAAAGAATAGAAATCAAACTAAACTTAGATTGACTAAATCAAAACTTTTTGTATAATAGAAACACCAGAACTAAGCTTAATTTATTAAATAATTCAAAAGCTTAGAGGGCTTGTTTTTTTGTGTTTTAGGAATAAAATCAAAAAGACGCCCCTGGGTAATTAATGGTAAAGGCAAAGAAAATAAAGAAAGAAGGGGTTGTTTTAGAGGCTCTTCCGAGTTTAGATTTCAAGGTGAGGCTGAATGATGGAAAAGAAATTATTGCCCATTTAGCGGGCAAATTAAGGATTTTTCGAATTAAGGTCTTGCCTGGAGATAAAGTGACGGTGGAA
>CAYTKG010000054.1:0-4266 GCA_964438335.1 uncultured Candidatus Saccharibacteria bacterium
CCGGGATCACACATTATTCCACAATCTTTAGCAACACAACCACAACAAGGGTTATAATGACAATCCCTATCAAAATTACAATATTCAATTTCTTTTCCGTGACCGTGTTCTTTACAATAAACAGAATTTACACACTTTACCGTATCACACGATAAACTAATTCCACATTCACTTGGCGGTTCAGTGAAGACATTTGATCTTTGACTATCCCAAACCCACCATCCACCAACTATAGCAATTCCAATTATCAAAATGATTAAGCCGATTTTAATTTTCTTTTCCATAGTTATAATTTAATTGTATTGAAAATTTCGTAAAAACCCCGCAATTTCCGATAACGCTTGCGTGTATGCGATATTACGAGGTAGTATCTTGCGGATCAATATTACCATTATCCCTATAGTTTACTGAAACTGGAACAGCTCCGAAGGGAAATTTTTGAATTCAAAAACCTGAGCCAATTCATCTTTTAAATTTAAAAGAATCGAGAATCTGATTGAACAGTTCCATATCTTCATAGGTTCTATATGCAATTAACGAAACGTAATATTTATTATCTTTTTTAACAACCAAACCAATGTTATTATTTTTTCCAACACTTGAAATAAATTCGTATTTTATGCCAGGATAGCCATCAACTGTCACTGATTCGGTTTTAACTTCTCCTTTCTGATAATCTACTAATTGGGTAATCATGTTAGCTAATAAACAATTTTTTTCTATGTTTAATTTTTCTTTATGGCAATAGAATAAATCATCTAAAGAATCAAAATAATTCACGGATATATCAACTTTAAAACCAGAAATTATTATACCGTTAGTCATATCAATTTTATAATCTTGTGTCGAGATTATAGCTCGTCGATTGTTTTGTCCCACTTCAAAAACTTTCATATAATTAGGATAACTAATAATATAATCGGAATAATAACTATTGGAATATTTATTCCATTTTATTTTTTTTTGTTGAATACAATTACTAATTAAAATGATAATTAAAATTACAAGTAATCCAATTAAAAGATAAGCTTTTTTCATGTTCATAATTTTATTAAATTAAATTTTATTAAATTAAATGTAGGAATTAGACGCGTTGTTTGCAGTTCTGCTGAATACTGAGTTTTATCGGGCAGAATAGCCGCGTAAAGCTCTCTGGAGAAATCATCGATGGCTACGAATAAGTATTCTGGTTTGCTAAAAGGAGTTTCTCTTTTAAGCAGAAACAGCTTGGTCTCGCAGATGCTAATTCCTTTATTAAAATATTTATCAAAGATTTCCCGACGTTGCACGGGTGTCAGGCGAGCCCGTTTATAAATAGTCATATTGCTTGTACTTCATCCCAAAAGGGTTAAAAGTGTAAACAACGCCCGGAATTCCTACATAGTTTATTTCACTTAACGTCGTTGGCATATCCGAAGTTTGCGTCAAAAACGAAATTTTTGCAAACAAATTTAGGATATACCGCGTTATGCGAAGTTGTGGAGTAACAATTTGTAAACGGCGTACAGCCGCTTGATGGACGCCTGTACGCCGCCGCAAAATGGCTCTTAAAGCCTAGAAGTCAGGTTGGTGGGCAGGGAGGGATTCGAACCCCCGTAGGCCTGAGGCCGCGAGTTTTACAGACTCGTGCAATTGTCCGCTCTGCCACCTGCCCGAATTGTTATCATTTTATCAAAACCAAAATCATTTTTCAATCTTTTTCTGAATTTGTCTGAATTTAATTAAATAATTTTAGAATGTCTTTTTCGCCATTCTTCAATTTTTTGATGATGACCGGACAACAATACTTTGGGGACTCGCCAGGATGTTTTTTTTCGACCTCTTTTCTTTGTTTCTTTAATTTCCCCGGGCGGAATAAAAACCTCTGGCCTGGTGTATTGAGGATACTCGATAAATCTTTTTTCTTTAGTTATCCTTTCTTTTAAAAGCTGAGATTTTCCCAAAACGCCGGGAATCAATCTAGAAACCGCTTCGATTACTGCCAGGGCGGCTATTTCTCCTCCCATTATAACAAAATTGCCAATTGATATTTTTTCATCAGCAATGTACCTAGCCACTCTTTCATCTATTCCTTCATATCGGCCGCAAATCATTATCAATTTGTCCAGTTTTGAAAACTCTGTTGCCATTTTTTGATTGAATTTTTTTCCTCTCGGCGTAAATAATATAATTTTTGATTTTTGTTTGCTTGTTGAAACTTTGGCAAAGGCAGGGTTTTTGATTTTGGTCAAAGCGGAAACAGCTTTATAAATGGGCTCAACTTTTAGAACCATACCCCCTCCTCCTCCAAACGGTTTATCGTCGACGACTTGATGTAAATCTTCGGTAAAATCTCTTAAATTGTGAACATTAATTTTTATCAAATCCTTTCGAATAGCTTTTTTAATGATCGATTCGTTTAAAAAAGAATCAAAAATATTGGGGAAGATGGTGATGATATCAAAAATCATTAATTTTCACGAATTTACCACAAATTTTTACGAATCACGAATATTTGTGATATTCGTGAGTAAATTTGTGAACTTCGCGATTTAAGGAAACGAAAACCGCACTATCGTATGATAGCACGGCCTTCGGCCTTCCGTAAACCCCTAACTGCGGGGTGTAAATTTCGTTTTTACAATTTCAATTCCTCGAGATCTTCCTTTTTAGCGGGAGCTTCTCTTCTACCGCCTGCTGGTTCTTCAATTTTTAAGTTGACTCGAGCGTGATTTTTCAAGCCAACAATTCGAACCAAGGATCTAATCGCCCTTGCTGTTGATCCATTCTTGCCAATCACCTGTCCCATATCTTCAGGGTTGACTTTTAAGGAAAGCAATACTCCCATTTCGTCAACTTTTCTTTCGATTTTGACGTCATCGGGATGATCAACCAGGGTTTTCACAATGTACTCAAGGAATTCTTGGTCTTGTGATCCTTTTTCTGCTGCCATATTATCTGTCAATCATTTTATCTTTTAATAGTAGTTTCGACCTTTTCTTACCCGTCGAATTTTAGCGGGCTATTCAACCTCTCAAAACTGAGAAGGCACGAAATCACAATCTGGTGCTATTATATTAAAATCTAGCAGGATTGTCAATCTTAATTCTTCCGTCTAAGCGTATCGATCAGCTACAGTTGAAGCCACGTAAGATTCCGGTTTGATTTTTGGTTCAAAGCCATTACCTCGGATTAACCCGGTCACTTCCTTAATCATATCTTTGGTGGCTCCATTTTCGCCAATGTCAGCATGAATATAACGAAACTGATAATTTGGTTTTTGGGACAACTTTTCTATTTTTTCTTCTAACTTTTCTCTAAGATATAAAGCAAATTGGCAGGAAAGAAAAACTTCCTGTAAAATTCTCATTTTCCAGTTTTTAAACTTTTTTTGGTCTTGAGGGCCATAATGAATTTTTTTCAGAAAAAATCTTCCTCCTTGGCCTGTTCTTAAAACAACAACGACTATTGGGAAATAAGGGTCTATGCCCGAAGAGGAATCGCAGCCAACTATTACATCATAAGATTTTTCCGGTTTGGTTTTGATATAATTTAAAATTTCCTCAATCACTTGATTGATTTTTAAACTACCGCAAGTAGGATTGTAAAAATAGCCCTCTAAAAATTTTTCCATATTTCCTTATTCTATCAGACAAAAAACAAAAATCAAGCAAATAAAATAAAATTAAACTAACAAAAAACCGCCGAAGCGATCCAATTTTAAAAAAACTGCTGGCCTTGCTTTCCGAGCAGGCCTTTTTCTTCCCCAGAGGCTCGTAAACCTCTGGTATTGGCTCCCCCTCTCCCGGGGGAACGGGGCGGGGGCCGGACATTTTTGTTTACCCCACCAGCAGTTTTTATTGTAAGCATTTTATCTAAATTTTGTCAATAACATTCACTTATAAATAACACGATGAAACGAAGAAAGATAAAAATCAAATATTTACCAAAATTAAAGAGGTCACCGAAGTGACCTTTAGAGACAATTTTCCTGGGAGACCCGGTAAGCTTGAACTTAAGAGTTTTCGGCACTTTATTTTTTTTACCTATTCACTCCGCATCTGAACCCTTTTCTCCTATTGGGTTCAGAACAGCCGGGCCCGCGACAGATCGGTTTCTCTGACTATAGCGGAGACTTCTTTTTTGCTCCGCAACTTCGGCCAGGACCGCTGCCCCTGGGCAGGAAATTAGTGTTTATATAATAACAAATTATTTATAATTTGTCAATCCCGTGTTATGGTTCAATACCTTTGCACCACCTTATGGGGTAAAATAGTATGTATATGC
>CAYTKG010000055.1:0-4253 GCA_964438335.1 uncultured Candidatus Saccharibacteria bacterium
AGGAACTTTCTATTGAAAAATTGTCAGAATGGAAAGGCATGCTCAAGGAACAAAAAGTAGATATTTACATCCCTAAATTTAAATTTGAAACAAAATATTTCATGGCTGAGGCCCTAGAGAAAATGGGAATGCCAACTGCTTTTGGTCCTGGTGCTGATTTCTCAGGCATAAATGGAGAAGGTGGTATTTGGATTGATCAAGTAATTCATCAAGCATTTGTTGATGTGAATGAAAAGGGCACAGAAGCTGCGGCTGCAACTGCAGTAATAATGAAGGAAATGGCTCGCATAACTCCTGTGTTTCGAGCGGATCATCCTTTTATATTCTTGATCCAAGAAAGAGGAAGCGGAAATATCTTGTTTATGGGTAGGGTTGCTAATCCTACTACCTAATTTTTTACATTCAGTGGAAGTTAGTTCCGAACTTACTATAAGAAAATCCCGGTGCGAAGTTTAAGCTGTTGGTCCGCTCGGAACGCGGGCTGGCAGAGAAATTTACTCGCGAAAGTCCGCCAAGAGCGGACAAAAAATATTTCAGAAATTTTTAATATGATAGTTCAAATTTACGAAGTAAGTAATCCAATAGAAGCGAAAAAACTTGCAGAAATAGGAGTAGATCATATTGGACTATTAGTCGGGAAAGGGAAATATCCTCGAGAATTGAGTTATGAAAAAACAAAGAGGATTTTCGAGGCATGCCCTAAAGAAACAAAAAGGGTGGCCTTATCGCTATCGAGTAACCTGAAAGAAATTAGTGAATTAGTGAAAAAAACCAATCCTGATATTCTTCATTTAGGAACCTTGCCTCAAAATTTCTCTCCTCTAGATGTAAAAAAGTTAAAACAAAAATTTCCTAAATTAAAAATTATGAGAAGTATTCCGGTGGTAGGAAAAGAAAGCATAAACCTCGCTAAAAAATATGAAGAAATAGCAGATTATTTGCTTTTAGATACTTATAAAAAAGAAGATTCTCAAGTTGGAGCAACTGGCGAAATTCATGATTGGGATATAAGTAAAAAGATAGTAGATTCAGTGAAAATTCCGGTTATTTTAGCTGGTGGTTTGGGCGCAGATAATGTAGCAGAGGCTATTAGAAAAGTGAAACCAGCCGGCGTAGATTCAAAAACAAAAACAGATAAAACCGGTAGCCACGAAAAAGATATTAATAAAGTCAAAGAGTTTGTTAAAATTGCTAAAGCTTTTTAATATGCAAAAAATAATTTTAGCTACAACTTCACCTTATCGTCGAGAAGTTTTTGGATATTTAGGGATTAATTTTGAGGTGGAGGCAAGCAAGATTGATGAATCTCAAGCAGAGAGAAAAGACCCTGAAGAATTAGTAAAAACCCTCTCAAAGTTAAAAGCAGAAGCAGTGGCTAAAAATCGTCTAGAAGCAATTGTTATTGGAATGGATTCAGTTACTTATTTTAACGGCCAAATTCTGGAAAAACCAAAATCAAGAGAGGAAGCATTTCAAAGATTAAAATCACTTTCCGGAAACAAACATCGATTCTATACCGGAATTTACATGATAAATACAACTTCGAATAAAACAATCTCAAGAGTGGTCAAAACCGACGTTTTTATGAGAGAGCTTTCTGAAAAAGAAATCAATCAATATCTCAACGAGGATTCTAATTTTAATACTTATGCGTTGGGCTATGATCCGATAAAACATATTAGCGCCTCATTTGTCAAAAGAATTGAAGGAAGTTATTATAATTTCTTGGGCGGCATTCCTTTAGAGACAATAATTGAAATGTTAAAGGAAATTGGGTACAAATAATAATTTTTAATTCTGGGCATTCAGAATAAGAAAAATTTTAATTGTTTATGCTTCCTTAAATTTTTGCTTTACTTGTTGTCTGTTTTACCACAATTGCCCTGTCTTCAGATATTAAGACAGGGTTTTTGTTTCCAGAAATTAGAGAATTTTTTTAATTTTCCAAAAGTCTTACTTTTTATCTCGTCAAAATTAGACAATTTTGACAGAGAGAAAAATAAAGATTAAGATAAAAAAATATGAACAGAAATATGGACAAACTTCTAACAATAAAAGAAGTAGCAAAATTTCTCCGTGTCAGCGAACGGTCAGTCAACCGCTATATTGAAGCTGGTAAACTCAAGGCCTCCAAAATCGGCCAGTGGAGAATTAAACAAAGCAATTTAGAAAAATTCTTAGAAGACAATTTAAATATTAAAAAGGTAAAAAAATAAATCTATGGACTCAGATTTAACTTTCATTACCAATGAAAAAAATCGAAATCTTTTAGAAAGATTTAAAGTGCTTATTAAAGATACCCAATTTTTTGATGTATTGGTTGGGTATTTCTTTACGAGTGGATTTTATACTCTTTACAAATCATTGGAAAAAACAAAAAGGATTAGAATCCTTATTGGCATAAACACGAATCGTCAGACCACAGACCTTCTTGAAGAGTCAGGAGTTTTAAAGCAAAGCGCCTTACAGTTTTCTCCAGCAGAAGTGAAAGAACAATTCTCAAAAGAGACAATTGATGAAATGGACAGTTCTGAAGACAATCAACAAATTGATGAAGGAGTTACCAAATTTTTAGAATGGTTAAAAAATGGCAAGTTGAAAATAAAAGCTTATCCTACTTCAAATATCCACGCCAAGCTTTATATTATGACTTTTGTAAAAGGCGATCGTGATATAGGTAGAGTCATTACTGGTTCAAGCAACTTTACCAAGGCCGGCTTAATCGATAATTTAGAGTTTAATGTAGAATTAAAAAATAGAGCAGATTATAACTTTGCTCTACGGAAATTCAATGAGCTTTGGAAAAACGCAATTGATGTAAGCGATAAATATATCGAGACAATCAGAACAAAAACTTGGTTCAATAATACTATTACACCTTACGAGCTTTATCTTAAGTTTCTATACGAATATTTTAAAGACGAATTAAAGCAAACAGAAGAGGTTTTTTACAAATATGTGCCGATTCAATTTAAGAAATTAGAATATCAAGAGCAGGCAGTTTTAAATGCCAAGAAAATTTTAGAGGAGTATGGCGGTGTTTTTATCTCTGATGTAGTCGGGCTGGGAAAAACTTATATTTCAGCTATGCTCGCCGGTCAGCTTGATGGCAGGACATTAGTTATAGCGCCACCAGCCCTTTTGGAAAAAAATAATCCCGGCTCTTGGCCCAATGTCTTTTCAGGTTTCAGGGTTCCAGCTGATTTTGAATCTTTGGGCAAATTAGATCATCTTGTTAAACGAGGAACAGGCAAATATAAAAATATTTTTATAGATGAGGCACATAGATTTAGAACCGAAACCAACATCACTTATGAGAATTTAGCTCAAATCTGCCGGGGCAAACGGGTCGTGCTCGTTACTGCTACTCCTTACAATAATTCCCCAAAGGATATTTTGAGTCAAATCAAGCTTTTTCAAAAAGCGAAAAAGAGTACAATTCCTAATTTGCCAAACTTAGAGTTATTTTTCTCTCGACTTGAAAAGCGACTTAAAGGACTGGACAGATATAAAGACCGAACGAAATATATTGAAATTGCTAAAGAAAACGCAAAAGAAATTAGAGAAAAAGTGCTCAAATATCTAATGGTTAGAAGAACACGAACGGAAGTTGAGAATTATTTTAAAGATGATTTAAAAAAACAGAAGCTTAAGTTTCCCAAAGTAGAAGACCCAGAACCAATATTTTATGAATTAAACGATGAAGAAGACGAAATATTTAATAAGACGATTGAACTCATCACCAGAAAGTTTAAATATGCTCGTTATACGCCTTTGCTTTACTATAAAGGGAAACTAACACAGCCGGAAAAACTATCACAGAAGAATATGGGAAGATTTATGAAGATTCTTTTAGTAAAGCGATTAGAAAGTAGTTTCTATGCTTTTAAACAAAGTATTAATCGTTTTGTTATTTATTATGAGAAGTTTTTGGAAGAGCTTGAGAATGGTAATGTTTATTTGAGTAAAAAATATACCTATAAAATATTTGAATTACTTGAAAACGATGACGAAAAGAAAATCCAGCGTTTGATAGATGAAGATAAAGCTAAAAAATATCCAGCGAAAGACTTTAGAAAAGAATTGAAACAAGATTTAAAGAAAGACTTAGAAACCCTAAAAGAAATTCAGAAACTTTGGCAAAATATTAAGCGCGACCCGAAGTTATTAAAATTTGTTGAAATGCTTTCTTCTCACCCGATCCTAAAAAAACATAAGTTGATTGTTTTTACTGAATCGAAAGAAACCTGTGA
>CAYTKG010000056.1:0-4208 GCA_964438335.1 uncultured Candidatus Saccharibacteria bacterium
CCCCAGAGCGGGCTCGGCACAGGACAGACAAATCAAAAGTCAAAAATTTTTGCGATTTACGTTTCTATTTTTGAGATTTGAGATTTGATTTTTGAGATTATTATGGCTCGAGAATATCCAATTGAAAAAACAAGAGATATAGGCATTATTGCCCATATTGACGCTGGCAAAACAACCGTGACTGAGCGGGTTTTGTTTTACACCGGCATTTCTCATAAAATTGGCGAAGTTCATAACGGCGAAGCAATTATGGATTGGATGGAGCAGGAGCGGGAAAGAGGAATCACGATAACGGCGGCAGCTACCACTTGTTTTTGGATTCCTCGATCTTTGGAAAGGAAAAAGGGGAATGAGTTCAGGATTAATATTATTGATACTCCCGGTCATATTGATTTTACGGCCGAAGTTCAAAGGTCTCTTAGAGTTTTAGACGGGGCAGTGGTCGTTTTTGACGGTGTGGCCGGAGTAGAACCCCAGTCAGAAACGGTTTGGCGGCAAGCTGATAAATTTAAAGTGCCAAGACTTTGTTTTATTAATAAAATGGATAAAATGGGAGCCTCCTTTGAGAATAGCTTGAAATCCATTCAGGAAAGACTTTCTCCTAATGCGGTTGCGGTTCAGATTCCAATCGGCGCCGAGAAAGACCTTACGGGAACAATTGATCTTTTGGAGGAAAAAGCCTTAAGGTTTGAAGGCGATTGGGGCGAAACCGTAAAAGTTGAAGAAATTCCCGAAGAATTGAGGGAAAAAGCAAAAGAATGGCGAAAAAAATTAATCGAGAAAATTGTGGCCGAAGATGCCGAACTTTTGGAAAAATATTTGGCCGGGGAAGAAATCCCAGCAGGTGATTTAAGAAAAGCTTTAAGAAAAGCGGTTATCTCTTATAAGTTGATTCCGGTTCTTTGTGGCACGGCCCTAAGAAATAAAGGCATTCAGGAGTTATTAGACGCTGTCTGTTATTATCTTCCTTCGCCAGCAGATCTTCCGCCAGTTAAAGGAACTGATCCGAAAACCGGAGAAATAGTTGAAAGAAAGGCCTCTGATTCGGAAAAGTTCACCGCTTTGGCTTTTAAAATTACCTCAGATCCTTATGTTGGCACCTTGACTTACTTTCGAGTCTATGCCGGCCACTTGCCTAAAGGTTCTTATGTTTTGAATTCAACCACCGGTGAAAAGGAAAGAATCGGCCGATTAGTAAGAATGCATGCCAACGAAAGAAAGGAAATCGATGAAGTTTTTGCCGGTGATATTGCCGCCACGGTTGGTTTGAAATCGACTTCTACCGGTCATACTCTTTGCGACGAAAAGGCGCCTATTTTGTTAGAAAAACCCACTTTTCCAGAGCCGGTTATTTCGGTTAGAATCGAACCCAAAACAAGAGATGACCAGGAAAAAATGAGTATTGCCCTGAAAAAATTAACCGAAGAAGATCCTACTTTTAGAGTTAAAAGAGATTTAGAAACAGGCGAAACGATTATTGCCGGAATGGGAGAGTTGCATTTAGAAATTATCGCTGATAGAATGAAAAGAGAATTTAAAGTTCAGGCCGAAACAGGCCGTCCTCAAGTAGCTTATAAAGAAACAATTACCCAAGAACAAGAAGCCGAGGGAAAATACATCAGGCAATCGGGCGGAAGGGGTCAGTATGGTCATGTTTGGTTAAGAATAAAACCAAAAGAAAGGGGAAAAGGATTTGAGTTTGTCAACGCCATCAGAGAAGGAACTATTCCCAGAGAGTTCATCCCTGCCGTTGAAAAAGGAGTTAAGGAAGCAATGGGTAAAGGTGTTTTGGCGGGCTTTCCGTTAGTGGATATGGAGGTGACGTTGTATGACGGTTCTTTTCACGAGGTTGATTCTTCCGATTTAGCTTTTAAGATTGCCGGCAGTATCGCCCTTCAAGAAGCAGCCAAAAGGGCAAAACCGGTTTTACTTGAACCGATAATGAAGATAGAGGTTACCGTGCCTTCGGAGTTTTTTGGCGACACAATTTCAGATTTGAATGCCAGAAGAGGAAGGGTTACGGAAACTAAAGATAGGTTGGGCCTTAAAGTAATTGACGCTCTTGCTCCCTTGGCCGAGATGTTTGGCTACGCCACGGCTCTAAGAAGTTTAACTGAAGGAAGGGGCACTTTTACGATGGAATTTGACCATTATGAACCAGTGCCCGAAAGTATCGCTAAAGAGATTATAGAGGGTCGGAAAAAATAAATTGAAGGGTTGACTTTTTCCTTCTTTTAGATAAAATAAACACACGTAATTTAAATTTGTTAATTATCTATTGATAATGCTAACTGCCAATGCCTTGCTATTTGCAATTTAGAAATTAGCATCTCATTTGCAGATTGGCATTATATATAAATAAAATATGGCAAAAGAAACATTTGAGAGGACGAAACCTCATATGAATGTCGGCACTATCGGTCATGTTGATCATGGAAAAACTACCTTAGTAGCCGCTATTCTTAAAGTTTTAGGCATGAAAGGGTTTAGAGTAAGCACCACTTCTTCTGGCTCGCCAAAAGGAGTGGGAGAAATTGACGCCGCCCCGGAAGAAAAAGCAAGGGGATTAACAATTTCTATTTCTCATTTGGAATACGAAACGCCAAAAAGACACTATGCCCATATCGATTGTCCGGGACACGCTGATTATGTTAAAAATATGATTACCGGCGCTGCCCAAATGGATGGAGCGATTTTAGTTGTTTCTGCTCCCGATGGTCCTATGCCTCAGACAAGAGAACATATTCTTTTGGCAAAACAGGTTGGTCTTCCTCGAATGGTTGTCTTTTTAAACAAAACCGATATGGTTGACGAACCCGAAATGATCGATTTGGTTGAGTCAGAAATAAGAGAGCTTTTGAAAAAATATGATTTTCCCGGCGACGAAATTCCAGTAATAAAAGGTTCAGCCCTTAAGGCCTTAGAGGCCTCTTCGGCTGACGATGAGGCTGCCAAGCCAATTTTGGAATTGGTGGAGGCCTTAGATAATTATTTCCCAGAACCTGTCCGGGAGACCGAGAAGCCGTTTTTGATGGCTGTTGAGGATGTTTTCTCAATTGCCGGCAGAGGAACGGTTGCCACCGGCAGAATTGAAAGAGGAATTATTAAAAGCGGAGAAGAGGTGGAAATAGTAGGCATTAAAGCAACCCAAAAGACGGTTGTCGTCAGTATTGAAATGTTTAATAAAACCTTGTCAGAAGGAAGAGCGGGCGACAATGTTGGTATTTTACTCAGAGGACTGAAAAAAGAAGAAATTCAAAGAGGTCAGGTTTTAGCCAAACCGGGGACAATTACTCCCCATACCGAATTTGAGGGAGAAATTTATGTCCTTTCTAAAGAAGAAGGCGGACGCCACACTCCTTTCTTTACGGGTTACAAACCTCAGTTTTATATTCGGACCACTGATGTGACCGGAGAGGTAACCTTGCCCGAAGGAACGGAAATGGTAATGCCCGGCGACACGGTTAATCTTAAAATCAAAACAATCTATCCGGTTGCTATTGAAGAAAAACAAAGATTTGCTATCAGAGAAGGTGGAAAAACAGTTGGGGCCGGAGTGGTGACAAAGATAATTAAATAAAAATTTTGCGGGGCTCGAGAGAGCCTCGTAATCTATGTCTAATCTTAGCCTCTTTATGGGGCAATAATTTGGATTTAGAATTCCGTAGCGAATAGTAAATAATTTTTGTCCTTTCAAAATGGCGGAGAAAAAAGAAGAAGTTATCGATAAACTCAAACAAAAACTTAAAATCAAATTGAAGGCCTACGATCACAAGGTGTTGGACAATTGTTGCCGGCAAATTGTGGAAACAGCTCTGAGATACGGAGTAAAAATTGTAGGGCCCGTGCCTCTCCCTACCGAGATTCATAAATACACTGTTAATCGGGCTACTTTTATTCATAAAGATTCAAGGGAGCAATTTGAAATAAGGATTCACAAAAGATTGATTGAAGTGACGAGCCCCACTCCTCGATTTATCGACGGATTGATGAACCTTAGTTTGCCCGCCGGAGTTGATATTGAGATTAAGATGTAAACCATCCGGAAGCATCTACCTGATTTTACCTTAAACACCGAGGATTTTAAGAATCGGAAAGATTAGAGATGGATAGGCAAATTCATCCAGAGATACGGATTGTTATTTTTTAATTTATGAACAAAAATCAGCAATTAAAAATTGGGCAAATTTAAAATTATAAACTAACCT
>CAYTKG010000057.1:0-4199 GCA_964438335.1 uncultured Candidatus Saccharibacteria bacterium
TTACCGTTAGTATCAAGCTGACGGCGAAAAACAAGGCATCTTTTTTTCATTTTTTTCACCTCCTTTCTGTGAATTTTATACCATTTTTATGAGATTTTGTAAAGAATTAAAAGAGAATATTAAAACCCCACCGCATTGGGTAGGGTTTTTATCGTTTTTATCGCTTCGCTTGATAGCAAGCGAAAGCGGCAAAAACGACGATTAGGACAACCAGCCACACGAGCTGGTCGCCCGACATCATTGTGCCGTTCATTGTGCCGTTCATTTTTCACCTCCAGAAAAAATTAAATGGTTTAAACTCGTATTATAATTATACAATTATTATGGGATTTTGTCAAAAACTTAAACCTATTTTTATTTCTTTGTCTCCAAATACTGAAAAAGATGATATTCTTTTAGCTTTAAAGTTGTTATTTCAGCCGGGGAAATGGAAGAAAAATCTCAAATCTCAAATCTCAAATCTCAAAAATTTTGAAGAAGAATTCAAAGAATATTTAGGGATTAAATATGCTTTTGCCTTTAACAGCGGCCGGTCAGCTTTTTTGGCAATCTTAAATTCTTTAGATTTGGAAAAGGATAGTGAGGTACTGTTGCAGGCCTTTACTTGCAATGCGGCCGTTAATCCCATAATTTGGTCCGGCCTTAAGCCTGTTTTTGTTGATATTAAAAAAGAAACATTAAATATTGATCCGGAGGATTTAAAAAGAAAAATAAGTCCCAAAAGCAGAGCAATAGTTGTTCAGCATACTTTTGGCCTGCCCGCCTTTGCCAAGGCTTCGGCGGGTAGACCAGCCGATATGAATGAAATCTTAGAGATCTGTAAAAGATATAATTTAATTTTAATTGAGGACTGCGCTCATTCTTTAGGAGCCGCCTATCAGGGCAAGAAAATTGGGACATTTGGCAAGGCCGCTTTTTTTAGTTTTGGCAGAGATAAAATTATTTCTTCTGTGTATGGCGGCATGGCCGTGACCAACGATCCCTTGCTTGCCAGAAAACTTCGGCAAGCGCAGGCCAAGATTGATTATCCGTCAAATTTTTGGATATTTCAGCAGCTTCTCCATCCGATTTTAACCAATTTTTTAATTATGCCTTTTTATAGTTTTTTCGGGTTTGGCAGATGGATTTTGATTTTTTTTCAAAAAACAAAAGTTTTATCAAAAGCGGTTCATAAAAAGGAAAAAAGGGGCGAAAAACCGGCTTATTTTTCCCGGAAAATGCCTAACGCTTTGGCCATTTTGGCCCTGAACCAATTTAAAAAACTTGATAAATTTATTGGCCATCAGAAAGAAATAGCAAAACTTTATGATGAGAACTTGAAAGATTCTGGATTTTTGCTACCCCAAAAAGATTCCGAAAGAGTTTATATGAGGTATTCGCTTCTAATTGAGAAAGGCAGTCCCGACGGTATTTTAAAAAAAGCCAGAAAGAAAAAGATTTTTTTAGATGACGGCTGGCGGAAAACACCAATTGTTCCTTTAGATACGAATCAAGCCAAAATGAATTATCGTCTTGGCAGTTGCCCAATAGCCGAAAGAGTGGCTAAGACAATTCTCAATTTGCCAACCCACATTAATATTTCGAAAAAAGACAGCCAAAAAATCATTGATTTTCTAAAGAGTCTCAAAAACCCCTGAACTTTAACTCACACTAAAATCTCTTTTTAGGTGATTCCGGGAAAATGATATAATAAAAAAGAGAAAATAGAACTTATGGAGATTAGAGAAATAGCAAATAAAGAAATCTGGAGCAATTTTCTTTTGGGAATAAAAGAAAAAACCTTTCTCCAGTCATGGAATTGGGGAGAGTTTCAAAAAGGGCTAGGAAATAAAATTTGGCGGTTTGGAATTTACGAAAACAACGAGTTAGTTTCTGCCTGTTTTTTTTATAAAATTGTGGCCAAGAGAGGAACTTTTTTGTTTCTGCCACATGGACCTTCCGTAATTTTGACGAAAGAAAATGATAGATATCAAGTGTTGAATGAATTGGTTAAAAAATTAAAGGAAATTGCCAAAAAAGAAAAGGCAGATTTTCTAAGAATCGGGCCGATTTGGGAAAGAAACGAAGAAAATATTAGAATTTTTAAAAAATTGGGTTTTAGAGAGGCGCCAATTCATGTTCATCCTGAATTAACTTGGCAATTAGATATTACTTTGCCGGAAGGAGAACTTTTGATGAAAATGAGAAAAACAACCAGATATTTAATTCGTCAGGGAATAAAACAGGAAGAGCTTGAGATTTTAAAGAGCAGAAATCTTAAAGATGTGGAAGTTTTCAACGAGTTGTATCAAAAAACAGTTAATCGTCATCATTTTTCTCCTTTTTCGCTGGATTACTTGAAAAAAGAGTTTTTGGCTTTTGAGCCGGATAATCAGATTTTGGTCTTTTTAGCCAAATATCAAGGAGAGATTCTGGCTTCAGCCATCATTTTGTTTTGGCAGGGAATTGGTTTCTATCATCACGGCGCCTCCTCTTTAAAATATCCCAAAGTACCGGCTTCTTATTTGCTTCAGTGGGAGGCAATCAGGGAAGCCAAAAGACGAGATTGTCGGCTTTACAATTTCTGGGGCATTGCCGAGTCCGGTCTTAAAAACAAAAACCATCCTTGGTGGGGGCTAACTTTGTTTAAAAAAGGTTTTGGCGGTGAGAGGAAAGAATACGTTAAAACCCAGGACTTGCCTTTATCGTTCAAATATTGGTTTAATTTTGGAGTTGAAAAAATCAGAAAGAAAAGAAGGGGCTTATGATGATTAGAAAAAAGAGGGTTTTTAAAAAAAGATTTAGAATTAAGAAGAAAAAACCATTTTTTAAGAAAAAAATTTTCTGGGCTTCCTTTTTTTTGTTTCTGACGACGGCTATTCTTTTTTATTTTTTTATTTTTGCTGATGTTTTTCAGGTTAAAGAAATCAAAATTGAGGGCAATCAAAAAGTTTCCGAAGAGGATTTACGGATGATAGTTGAAGCCGGAGCCGAAAAGAAAATTATTCATTTGACTAAAAATATTTTCCTAGTTAATCCTCGAAAAATAGAAAGGACCATTTTGGACAAATTTCCCCAGATTGCCGAAGTGAAATTAAGAAAAAAATTTCCTCACATTTTAATCTTAGAAGTTAAAGAAAGAATACCTCTTATTCTTTTTTGTCGGGATTCTAATGATTGTTTTCAAATCGACAAAGAGGGAGTTGCTTTTGAAAAGATTGGGTGGTCAGAAAGGCCGGCAATTTTTTCTCCGGGGGGAGAAATCTCTTTGGGCCAAAGCGTGATTCCGATTGATTATTTAGAAGCAATTTTAGAAATCGAAAAAAAACTGGGAGATGAACTTGAAATTGAAGTCAAAAAATTCTTGCTTCTTGACGATAAATTAAATGTTGAGACCGTTCAGGGTCCTGAAATCTATTTTGACCCAAAAGGAAGAGTGTCGGAGCAGCTTTTTAATTTAGCCGTTCTTCTCAAAGAAAAAATCTCCTCTGAAAAAAGAGGAGAGTTGGAGTATATCGATCTGCGGTTCGGTAATCGAGTTTACTATAAATAAGATCGATTTTGTAAGGATTTCTCGTCAAAAGGCCTACTCAATGTGATAGACAAAGATTGAATAACCGATTTGAGCCACAGGTTTGTATTTATCCAGCCAGAGATAATAACCAAAGGGTTGATTGAAGCCGGGAACCGGCTTTCCTCTTCCGCCTTGCAGGAAGGTGGCTGATACGGCTAAATAGCCGGGCTTTTTTAATTCTTTAGGGTCTCGGGTGCCCCACCAAGGCCTAAATTTTTCTTTTAAATAATATTTAGCGTCTCCGCCGCCAAAATAATCAACATAAATTTTTTCAACCTTATTTTCTTCCACCCATTTTTTTAATCTTTTAAGGTCTTGGCCCCAGTCCAAGTTGGAATCAACAACGTACTGATAACCGTATTTTGGGCCGCCGACTAATTCATTGAAATAAGCAAGAAAATAAGGATAAACAGAAACAATTGAAATTGCCTGCCAAAAAACAAGCATTGCCACCAGGGCCCATTTTCCCTTTTTGAAGTAGGGAAAATCCTTGAGCCATTTTGTCACCCCTTGACTGACCAGCAAGATGGTAAAAGGGAAAACTGGTAGAAGGTGTCTGACGCCGATATTTAAACTGGAAGTCAAGCTGGCCGCCCAATAAAGACCGATAAACGAAAACATCGTAAATTCGGGAAAATGGCTTTTA
>CAYTKG010000058.1:0-3866 GCA_964438335.1 uncultured Candidatus Saccharibacteria bacterium
GCCGGTGGCGTTCTATCAATCCGAACTAAGTAATGGCTAACCCCTCCCCAAACATTATTCTTTCTTGCTTTAACATGGAAATACCATAAACCATCGCTAACATCGCTGTAGGAAATAGTGGTGTGGTCGCCTTCAGGAAGATTATCAGGGAAACCAGATGGATCTTGATCAAAACTATAACTAAAATCAGTTACCCCTTTTTCCTTTTCCCAAGAAAAAGTAGGATTATTGTTTTTATACCATTTATTTTGGTCAGGATGGGTTGAAGAAAAAATTTCCGGGCCCTCAGGGGGCGGAATGGAAAGAGAATAAACACCTCTCCCCTTGGAAGTCAAAACATTCGTTCCTTTGGAGTCATTAAGAAGAACCTTTGAGGTTTCTAAAAAAACTATTGAGGTTTCGCCCGGAGCAATGGCTCGAAAGGTGATGGTTGAAACTAAGCCGGCTGAAGTATTAATACCCGGTGAAGGAACACCGCCAACAAAACTTATTATTCCTTTGGTATTAGAATAAGTTGGCTGGGCTACCCAAATTTCAATAAATGATTTTCCGCCGGTGGGACTGGCAATTTGCAACTTTTTAGGATCGAATTTTAAATTAATTTCAACCGCATTAATTGCTTCGCCGCCGGTGTTAACAAAAATTGAAACATCAAAGGTGCTGCCGACAAAAAAAGTGCCCGAGGCCGGAGAAAGATAAAGAGATGCCTGGCCGGCAAAAACCGGGATAACAAAACCAACGCTAAACAGCAATCCTAAACCAACTCCCAAGCAAAAATTTCGTCTCTGTTTTATACCGAAGAAATTTGGTTGTCTTAAATTCATAATCGATACTTGTTTTGCGAAGATAATTTTTCTCCTAACTTTTCTTTTTCTTCTTTGAATTTTTCTCTTAACTCTTCTATCTCTTTTTCTTTCTCTTCAACTTTTTCGATTTCTTCTATCGCCTCTCTAATTTCTTTAATTCCTTTTTTAAATCCCCTTTGCCGGTTTAACAAGCGAAAAAGCAAATAAATAATAGTTAAAATTAAAACAAACCAAATAAAAAAAATAAGTGTCCAGGAGAAGAAAATTCCTTTTATGGCTACTCCCCTCTCCTCAAGATAGGTAATCAAAGGATTTAATAATCGAAAGCGAACTTCGGCCTCTTGTTTATTGCCGGCTTTATCATAGGCCCGGACTATCACACTATAACTTCCGGGTTTATTGATGGGAATTTTAAAAGGGGAAACGGCCTCAACGAAAAAAGAAGCAGGAGCCGAAACCTTGTTAATTTCCCAAACCGAAATTTCGTAATAGTTTATTCCCGAATGAATATCCTTGGTCTCAAAATAAACAAACTTATTGGCTATATCAATCCTTGGTTTAAATTCTTGAGGAGGGGCAGTATCAATTTTAACAGCGAAATGGCTAGTCCTACCCCACAAACCATCCTTTTTTGTCCGAAGATGAAAATACCAAATTCCGTCAGAGATTCCCTTATATACTTTAGAAGTTAAATCGCCCTCGGAAACAATATCAGGATTCTCCTGGGGATTTTGAGAAAAACTGAAGCTAAAATCAGTCACCCCTTTGTCTTTTTTCCAAGAAAAAATTGGATTGGGATTGCTATACCACTTTTCTGAATCGGGATGGCTCGGGGAAAAAATTTCCGGGCCTTCGGGAGGCGGAATTAAAATTTTATAACTTCCGCCAAAAGTAGTTGCTACTAGCGGTGTCCCTTTTCCATCAGCAAGCAAAACCTTTGAAGAGTCGAGAAATTCCAGCTTGGCCACGCCCGGCGACTTTGCCCTAAAAGTAATCGTCGAAACCAAACCAGCCGAAGTCGCAATTCCCTCAGGAATACCTCCTTTAAAAGAAATAACGCCGCCGATATTAGAATAACTTGGCGGAGTAAGCCATTCAGAGACAAAAGATTCCCCAGCGGTAGGTGTAGTCACTTGTAAAATATCGGCCGGAAATTTTAAGCCGATTTCGACTGCATTTATTTTGTTTTCTTTAGTATCCACGTAAATCGAAACACTAAAGGTACTGCCGACAAAAAAAGTACCGTTGGAAGGAGCAAGATAAAGCGAAGGAGAACCTCCTTGAACAAAAGAAGGTATCAAAAAAGAAAAAATAGTAATGGCTAAAATTAGCACAAAAGGCAACTTTTTCATTTTATCCTATTTTTATATTTCATAAATTTTCTCATCAGCCACCAGACTCCTCCAGCCCCGATTAGAATAAGCATTCCGATTAAAACAAGTATCCTTGTTCGATAAGGAAATGGGTTTAAGGGAGGGACAATCTCGGCTATTCGCTCATTGCCCGCCTTATCGACTGCCTTAACTTTAATAATGCTTGTTAAGCTTTGATCTTTTAACAAATAAGGACTTTCTCCTCGCTCCCATTTTCCTTTGCCTTTCCTTGTTTCTAAAATCTCAAAATGGTCAATACCCGAGGTTTTATCAACGGCCGCAAAGGTTAAAAAATATTGACCGGCAAATATAGAAGGATTTTGGCCAATTGTTATTTCAAACGGTTCCGGCGGAAGAGTGTCAATCATAGCCCGAAAAGTAATTTTCAGCCCCCATTTTTGCCCCTCTTTGCCGCCAGCAGAAACTGTTGAATCCAGTTCCTGGCTCTCCCGGAGATGAAAATAATAAACTCCATCCTCTAAGCCCTGATACTCCATATCACCTAACCAAATTAATTCTCCCTCCGGCCTGTCAGGGACTTCATCGGGCTCAGCCAAGGGGTCGCGGCTTAAAACATAGCTGTACTCTGCCCCCTCTCTAAGATTCCAATGAAGATGAAGAATATTATGGTTATACCATTTGGTTTGATCGGGATGGCTGGTAGAAGAAATTTCAGGCAAGTCTCTCGGTTTCTTAATTAACGAATAATTACCTTCAAGCAAGGTTAATTTTGCCGGTGTGCCTTGACCGTCGTGCAATAAAACTTTTGATTTCTTTTGAAAAGAGAGAGAAACGATCTGAGGCAGATTTAAACCAGCAACGGGGCGAAAAATAATAGAAAATATCTGGCCCTGCCCCCGGAATCCTGTCGGCAAGCCACCAACAAAACTTATTTCCCCTTTCTCGTTTGAAAAAAACGGTTCTTGGGGCCACAAATTCAAGATTGAACCCCCTTTTCTAATATCAACCGCTTCAATTTTTTCCTTGGGAAAACTAAGGCAGCCTTCAACTGCATTGACATTCTCTCCTTCGGTATCAAGCCAGACAGCAACCATAAAACTATCTCCCCGATAGATTTCCTGAGATTGAGGAAGAAAAAACAAAATGGCTGCCTCTGTCTTTAAAGGAATAAACAGGCAAAACAATATCCCTAAAAAAACTTTCAGAAATTTACAAAAATTCATTGAAATTTTATTGCCTTTAGATTTGTTCAAAATATCAACCGGTCCATTGATACATCATAATTGAAAAATCAAAAATATTAACCGTCCCATCGGCATTGATATCGGCACAAATATTTGCCGGTTCTGTCTGATTCCAGAAATAGAGCAAAATGCTAAAATCAATGATATTGACCCGGTCATCAAAATTTAAATCAGCTCCCCGACATTTTGAAGATAAAATTGAAAAAGGAAAACCCAAGGAAAATTCGCTTTGTTCTTTATCTTTAAAAAAAGCCTTAGCCCTAACGCTATAATCTCCTTCTTTTAAGACGGTTGTGTCTAAATCAAAATGCTATTTTCCTTGATAATCAGCAATTGTCTTTTTGGTAATTTCCAAAGGAGAAATAAAAATACTAACTTGACTTTCGGGAAAAACTTGGCCGGAAATATGAATTTTCTGGCCTTTCTCCACTTCCCGAGGAAACAAAAAAATGGTTGGTGGAATAAAAATCCCTGTTATTGTA
>CAYTKG010000059.1:0-3804 GCA_964438335.1 uncultured Candidatus Saccharibacteria bacterium
AAAAACATTAAGCAAAACTGACATAAACAAAAAGTAAAAAAGAGCAGAGAAAAATATAAAAATACTCCCCACTAAAAGAATCTTTTTTCTGGCTCCAGCCAAACCAATTAAAGCCGCTAAAAGAAAAGTTAAAATAAAAAAGGCGCAAGGATTAAAACCATCAGCCAATCCTATTAAGAAAGTCAATATTGGTAAAGAAAACTTTTCGGTTTCTATTTTCCCAATAATAGGGAGCTTAACAGTTTCTTCTTCGGATTCTGGAGTAATTTCTTCTTCGGATTCCACTTTTTCTTCTGGCCTTACTTTTTCTTCTGGCCTTATTTTTTCTTCGGGCTCAGTTACCGGTATTTTTTCTGAAATATTTATTTTTATAGCATTTTCAAATTCATAATAAGGAATAAAATCCGAATTAGGAAAAGCAATTCCTGAAAACTCAACTTTTTGAGGTTCTACAATATCAAATACTTTATTCGTTAACCTCTCGGAAAGATTTTCAGCAAAAAGAAGCTCTTTTAGTTCTTTTCCGGTAAACACTTCTCTGCCAATTGTTCTTGGAGGGCTCTCTCCATTCCATTGAAAAAACCACTCATTTTCGCTTAACCTAATTAAAACTCTGCCATTTGCCCAAATTTTTGGAAAAGCAGGAAGCTGGCCTAAATCAAGTTCTTCAAATGATATTGATTTATCAATTAGAGGACAAGAATTAAATTCTTTCTTTTCAATATCGTTTTCTGCTTTTGGAACATCAATTCTTCCTAGTCTAATAATGTTTTTATCAATAATAATTTGGGGGACGGCGGTCTGAGTTCTATAGGCTGAAGCATATTCTCCAAAAAACTGAGAATTTGGATCTTGCCAATCGCCGCCCTGCCACATATATTCAATAACCACCAAATTGGGATATTTTTTTGTCCAGTCGGTTAAAACCAAAGGATCAGTATAGGCGCAATTTGGACAGCCAATAAAGCTAAAATAAACAGTACAAATATAGTTTTGAGCCAATACGGTCTGTCCAGAAAAAAAGAGAAAAAGTATTAATAAAATAGCAAAAATCCACTTTCTCATAGAGGTAAATTAAAACCTAATAGCCGACCTTTTGAGTAAAGCTTAGCCAATTCTTTTGAGTAAGGGATTTCTTTTTCTATTTCTATTTTATATCTTTTGGCAATTTTTTCAATTCTTTTTTTGCTCCCTAAATCGGCTTGATTTAAAACGATTTTAGTTGGCACTCCAAGTTTTTGACACAAACCAAGAATTAAATTCAGATCATAGGCCCCCATTGGAGTAGGTTCAGTCACGGCATAAGCTAAATCACAATCCAAAAGAGCTGAAATTACTGGACAATGGGTACCGGCAGCTGTATCAAATAAAACAAAATCTGCTTTAACTTTTTTAGCTAAATTTAAGGCAAATTTTTTAGTTTGAATAACTACCGGCCCAGTTTCTTCCAACCCCGCCTTCGCCACTCCCGTAACTAAATAGAAAATTTTTGACTTTTGACTTGAACTTTTGACTTTTGACTTTTGACTTTTGACTTTATTTAGGTATATTTGGCCGACTTCTTCTTTTTTTGGCTCAATTGCCTTATTCGAGCAAACAATCCAGCAGGCTCCACAACCCGAGCATAAATTTTTAATAAACACAGGATATTGTTCTAACGGTTGAAAGATAGCGTTATTTCGACAAGTTTTAACGCACAGACCGCATTTTTTACACTTTGTTTTGTTCAATTCTGGAAATTCAGCATAAACCTTTTCAAAAGGCTTCTTTAATTGCTTGCCCAAAAGTAAATAATCATTAGGGCACTCAACATCACAATCGCAAAGCAAAACTTTTTTGTTTTCTCTAAGAAATTTATTGGCAAACAAAACAGCAATAGTACTTTTTCCGACGCCGCCTTTACCGCCGGTAATAGCGATTTTTTGCATACTAAATTATTTTAATTCTCCTTTTTTAAATTTCTCCAAAGCACCTTTCGCAGTTCCTGAAAATCCTGAAATTACTTTAATCCCTGACTCGCAAAGGATACTTGAAGCGTTTGGTCCAATGCTATCACAGATAACTACTTCAGCTCCCGAATTAACTACGGTTTGGCTAGCTTGAATTCCAGCCCCTTTCTCTGCCTGTTTAGCTTTGTTTTCTTTCACTTTAAACTTTCCGGTTTCGCTATCAACAATTAAAAAAATATTGCATCTGCCAAAGACCCGGTCTACCGGAGAATCCAAATCAGGACCAGTTGTTGGGATACAAATTTTCATAAAATTTTATCTATTTCTAGTCATTGCCTGGCCACATTTAGGACACTTCTGCTCGTAGCAAGGCACTCCTCTCTGATGGGAAATTTTAGCTCCACAATTTAGGCAAAGGCATTCACCTCCAGGCCCCAAACCAAAACCACCTGCTTGTTGGCCTCGACGGCCTCTACCAAGCATCCTAAATTTACCGCCAGGAGAAACAGAAGGAATATTTTTTGGCATATTACTTTTTCTTTTTAACAAGAAGCCTAAAACATCTTTCCCAGCATCTCTCAAATTTCCTAAATTTTTTTAATTGTAGGCCCACCAAGGACCTCCACCAAACCCTCAAGGGATAAATTTTTTGATTATTAGGTTTGTTATTAATAGCCTCAACCCTCTATAATTATTGCTATTTGTTATGAATATACACCCGTAACCATCTTTTGTCAAAAGTCGATTATTTATGTCTCGGTCTCTAAATAAATCAAAAACAAAATCAAGGTAAAAATTTTCACTTTTCAGGTCTCTTTTTGTTTTGGTGAATTAAATTAATAGGGATGAATTAAATTAATAGGGCAATTAGGAAAGTTTGAAAAATTCTGATTTATTTACTCGTAATTTCAAATACGAACTCTGTTTTATTAGATTTAGATAAAATTGAACTTTCTTAAACAAACCAAAGTTTATCCTCAAAACCTCAAGTGCTCCCAGAAGGATTCGAACCCTCATCCCAGGCTCCGGAGGCCCGTGTTTTTTCCAATTAAACTATGAGAGCAAGTCTAATTTATTTTTTGGCCACCAGATAGATGTTTTTTCTCTTCTTGCTCAAAAAGCCGATTTCTTTGATTTTCAAACCCGCTCCTTTGACTAATTTCTTTAATTCTCTTATTGTGAAACAATGAAGATAACGTTCGGCCAACACTTCTCCTTTTTGCCCCTTCCAGGGATAAAAGATGTCTTTGAAATCTAACTTTGAACGGCCAAAAAACTTCAGAAGGAGATACCTTAAATGGTATTTTAAAAATTTCCTTTGACAAAGATTCCAGACAGTCAAAATAAGTAGCCCATTCGGTTTTAAAACTCGCCTTGCTTCTCTTAAGAACTTAATTCTCAATTTTTTAGAAGGAAGGTGGTGAAAAACGGCAATACTAAAAATTTTATCAAAATAATTTGAAGGCAAGGGTAAACTAAGAGCATCGGCTTTTAAAAACTTTCTGGCGGGATATTGTTTTCGAGCTACTTCAATTAATTTTTCGGCCTTATCAACCCCAAGATAATCAACCGTTCGACCCCGAAAAAGAGTCACCAATCTACCGTTTCCGCAACCAAGATCTAAAATTCTATCGCCACTACGACAGAAACGAACTAAGTTTTTTAATTCCGGCCAAATAAATTTCCTTGTATTTGAAAATTGACCAGCAATCAAGTTATAATCTTCTCGAGTCTTCTCTAATAAATAATTAGCGAAAGCATCGTCCATAAATGAAAAAAACTAACCAAAATCTCAAAAAAATTTTAATTGAAAAATTAATTAGGGCAAAGCCCAAAAACCGCGAAGCCATTAATG
>CAYTKG010000060.1:0-3771 GCA_964438335.1 uncultured Candidatus Saccharibacteria bacterium
CAAACTCTTGACTTCTATTTCGGTTATATTTTTTACCAATACTCCTCCCAATTCTTTCACCGCTGGCGCTTCTCCCTCAAAAGCCAAAGGAACGGTTACTTCAACTTTTTCTTTTAATTTCGGCTGATAAAAATCAACATGAATTGGTTTTTCGGTTAGGGGGTCAATTTGAACGTCGTGAATCAAAACTAAAAATTCTCTTCCTTTATTTTCATCTTCATTTTCGTTACTAACTTTTAGTTTCATTAAAGAGCTTTCACCTGCTTTTTTTAAAATTTGTTCAAATTTTTTCAAATCAATAACCAAGGGTAAATTCTCTATTTCGGGCCCGTATAAAACAGCAGGTAAAAGACCTTGTTTTCGAAGATTTTTTGATTTTTTGCCGATTATTTTTCTGGTTTTAACTGGAAAGGTTAACATTTTCTAGGGTAACGCGTAACGAGCCACTGGAATTGTTGTTCTATTAGAAAATCTCCCGTGTTTCCCGTTACGGGCTACGGATTACTTCTTAATGCGAGTTACTTCTCGATATGAATACATTGGACCGGACACACCTGAGCCGCTTCCTGGCAACAACCCACTTTTTCGACCTCCAAAACATCATTATTCTTTTCCGGCCGAAATTCTGAGTTCAAGAGACGCGCTTTGCCATCTTCAGCCATTTCCCAAAATTTAGGGCAAACAGCGGCGCAGGAGCCGCAGCCAATACATTTTTCACGTTCATGAATGACTTTCATAAATCAACGCCAATTTACGAATTAACCGCGAATATCTTGTGTTATTCGCACGTCTTCGCGTATTAGCGCACTGTCTCACTTTATTTTAAATGCATTTGAATAAAATTTGTTAGTTTCCTGAAATTTCTGACCAACCTGACAGTTTTCGCAAACAGAAACAGAGATTCGATGAGTTCCTTTTTTTACTCGAGGCAGAGGGATTTCAAAGGCTTTTGTTTCAAAAGGTCTAATGCATTTTTCTACCGAATCAGAATGAAGACAATCCTGATAGGGGTAAACTTTCCACTCCGAGTCCGACGACGAATCTTCTGAATGATAGCTTCTCTCAAGATTATAAGGATAACAAGAAGAAAAGCAAGCGTTTTTGAACAAAAAATTCCGAATTTTTAATCGCAAAACCGCGCCATTTTCATACTCTGTTTTATCGGTAACAATCTCAATCTTCTGACCCTTCCAGCCGCGGAAAGCCAACGCAAGAAAACCAGCAAGAATTAAACCAACAACGATAACGCCAACCAAAGCTTTTTGATTAAAAAGAAATCTCATAGTTTATTGCCGCTGTTAAATATTTTAATATATTTTTCGACCTCTTTCTCGATTACTTGAACAACTTTAGGAAGAACTAAATAAGGCTTAATTTCTTTAGATTTTTTCAAATTTTTCTGAAGAGCTCCTTTCCAGGCAACTCTCAATTCGGTATTAATGTTTATCTTTTGGATACCAAATTTTATTGCTTTTTTAAAATCTTTTGCTAAAAGCCCAGAACCCCCATGTAAAACAAGAAAAGCATCTGTTTTTTCTCTAATTGCCTTCAAGCGTTTAAAATCTAATTTAGGCATTCGGGCATATATCCCGTGAATATTGCCAACAGCAACCGCCAAACTATCTACTTTGGTTTTTTTGACAAAATCATTGACTTCTTCTGGCTTTGTCAAATCCCCTTCTTTAATTTCAGCCCTTTCTTTAGAAAATAATTTGCTTTTTCCTCTTAAATAACCCAATTCTCCTTCTACCAAAACCTTTCTTCTATGAGCATACTTTACTATTTCCCTGCTTAATTTTACATTTTTTTTCAAAGAAAAGGAAGAACCGTCAAAATGAACCGAATCAAAACCGAAATTAATTGCTGTTTTAATTAAATCAAGATTTTTACCATGGTCTAGATGTAAAAAAAGAGGAAACCGAAGTTCCTGTTCCAGGATTCGAACTAAGGCAATAGTCTCTTTAACACCTAAATAGCCAACCTCTCCTTCGGAGACGCCCAAAATCACCGGAGAAGATAACTTTTTTGCCGCCCCGACTATTCCTTTTAGCTGTTCTAAAGTCGAAAAATTGAACTGACCAATTGCCCAACCCTCTTTTTGAGCTTTTTTCAGAAGTTGAAATAACATGATTATATTAATGTTCTTTTTAGTATTTTACCGCCCAGCTTAACAGTATACTCGCCCAGAATATCGAATATCAAAACCTAAATGGCAAATCAAGATCAAATAGCCATCTGCCATCATCTTAGTAGCCCCAAATTATAATTTTCTCCTCTCAATCCTTACCTTTTTCCATGGCAATCCCTTTCTCAAAAGACCTTCTTTAGCGCCTATTTTCCGAACGCAAGCACTGGCATTGGCTATTCCTAATTGAACGGCAAAAGAAATATCTTTTTTCTGAATGAAACCTGTTAAAAATCCGGCTCCAAAAGCGTCACCGGCGCCTGTCTTCTCAACCAAAGGCCCCGATAATGGTTTGGTCTTCCAAAGATAATGACCATCAGAAACAAGCGCTCCTTCTTTTCCTTTAGTCATAATAGCAATCCCGGGAATTAAATCATCTAATTTTGTAAAAACTTCTTTTTCTTTGTTATAAGGAATTTTAGTAAGTAGAGAGGCTTCTTCTTGATTCAAAAGCAAAATGTCAATTTTCTCCAAAATAGGCCTCAGTTTCTTCATTTGTAAATTTATCTGGGAATTGCCAAGATTAGCAAAAACCGAAATTCCTTTTTCTTTGGCAAAATTAACCAATGATTCAAAAAGAAAGGCTAATTTGCCAGAAAGAGGCGCTAGGTAAAACCATCTGGCTTTTAATTTTTCCCAGGGGATTTCTTTTTTGCTTAATAATTCTGAAGCTCCCCGCCAAACAAAACAAGTCCTGTCTCGATCAAAAGAAAAAATAATCGAAGAATTAGTTGGCTTTTTTTTTGTTAATGAAACTAGCGATCTTGAAACATTAAACCTTTTCAAATCTTTCAAAACTTCGTGACCGGCAAAATCGTCTCCAATCCGGCCGCAATAAGCCACCTTAAACCCCCAAAGAGCAAAAGTGGCGGCTGTATTTGTTCCTCCGCCGCCGGTTCGAAAACACAAATTTTTAATATTAATTTTAGAAGCAAAGGGAAAGCAAATTCCTTTTTGGTTGACAAATTCCTTAATTGGCCTTATTAAAAAATCTTCCGCTTTCAAAAAAACATCCAGAGTGGCCGAACCGAAAGTAATAATATCGTATTTCATATCCTCATTATAACATATTTCTTGAATCAGAACGTTCTTGGCAAAGATTCAAAAGTTCTTGGGCGTTCTCTATGGCAAAACCGGAAAAATCATTGTTAAAATAACAAAAAACTGGTTGTTTTTTCCTAAGAAAATTTTTAATAATTTTTGCCCATTTTTGCAATTGAGTCCGAGAATATTTTGAAGCGTAAAGAGAACCGGGTCCGTGAAACCGAATATAAATAAAATCGCCAGAGGAAATAAAAGTTTTCGGCCACCGAACAGAATCGGCTAAACATAAAGTGAGATTCCTTTCGCTATTAAAAAAACGAAAAATATCGGGACAAAACCAACTCTCATCTCTAAATTCAAAAGCAAACTTTTCTTTCGGAGAAATGCCTTTTATCATCTTGACAAAATTTTTCAATCTCTTCAGATTTTTTTGCCAGCGGGGCGGCAACTGAATTAAAAAAGGACCCAATTTTTCTTTCAAAAGCTTGGCTCTTTGGTAAAAAAGATACCAACTATCGCCACAATCTTTCAAACGTTTTAAA
>CAYTKG010000061.1:0-1358 GCA_964438335.1 uncultured Candidatus Saccharibacteria bacterium
CCCTCAATTGCCTTCATCTGCCATCTCGATGTTGTCCCCCCAGGCCAGGGTTGGAAAACAGATCCTTTTCAACCAATAGTTAAAAGTGGGAAAATTTTTGGCCGCGGCTCTCTAGACGATAAAGGTCCTCTGGCTGTCTCTTGGGCTGCCATCAAAGCATTTTTAAAAAAAAGATCCGAGTTCAAGGGTGCTATTTATTTTTTAACCGTCGCTGACGAAGAAAAGGGCTCCGAATTAGGAATGAAATGGCTTCTGGAAAAAGATTTCAAAATTGATTATGCTTTAATTCCCGATAGCGGTTCAATGAACGAGGCTATTATCGGCGAAAAGGGATGTTTATGGTTAAAAATTACAAGCCTTGGCAAACAAGCCCATGGTTCAATGCCGGAATTAGGCATTAATGCAATTGAAAAACTGGCTAGGCTTTTATTAAGAATCAAAAAAATCAATTTTGGCAAAAATTTTGATTCTACTTTCGATCCCCTAACCTTAAATATTGGTCAAATTCAAGGAGGCGAGGCGCCTAATATTGTCCCGGCTAAAGCCGAGGCAAAAATTGATATCAGATACCCATTAGGACTGAAAAAGAAGGATATTCTTAGAAAAATCAAGCAAGAAATTCAAAAATTCAAACAAGAAGATCCAAAAACTCGTTTTAAAATTGAGGTTCGGGCTTGGAAAAAGCCGCATTTAGTCCCCCAAAATTCTTTTCTAACTCAAAAATTCTTAGAAGCAGCAGAAGAATTAAAAATACCAATGAGCCTGAAAACGGTTGGCGGGATTACCGTAGGAAAAGATTTATTCTTTGCCGGCATTCCTTCGATTTGTCATTACCCCACCAAGAAAAAATTAGCCCATATGGCTAATGAGTATGTGGAAATTAAGAATCTGGTAAAAACGGCTGAACTCTACGCCTTATTCCTGGAAAAATTACTCTGTTAATTATGAAAACGGTCATTCAAAGAGTTAAAGAAGCAAGAGTTAAAATTAAAAACCAAATTATAGGTGAAATTAACAAGGGCTTGCTTGTTTTGATAGGAATTAAAGCTGACGATACCGAAAAAGACGTTAAATTTTTAACAGAAAAAATATTAAATTTGAGAATCTTTCCGGACAAGGAAAAGAAAATGAATCTCTCCCTTTTGGATATTCAGGGAGAGATTTTGATTGTTTCCCAGTTCACTTTATACGGTAATTGTCGAAAAGGAAAAAGACCGAGTTTTGCTCAAGCAGCTCCTCCCGAAATTGCTGAAAAGCTTTATGAGAAATTTGTTAAAGAAATTAAAAAATCCGGCCTTAAGGTAAAAACCGGAAAATTTGGGGCGATGATGGCAGTAGAATTAATTAACGACGGACCA
>CAYTKG010000061.1:1458-3704 GCA_964438335.1 uncultured Candidatus Saccharibacteria bacterium
CCATTCGTATTAATTCTGCCATGGCAGAATTAATACGAATGGGATTATAAGAATAAGAAATTTTCACAGTAATTCATATATAGTAATTTAAATTAATTCATATATATTCATATATAGTAATTCAAATACAGTAATTCGAAATTTTAAAAGTTAAGCAAATTAAAATGGATTATTAGTTGATTAAAAACTTAATTGATTAAAAACTTACCCTTCCTAAAAACCATCTTTTCGTCAACAAAAATCTCTCCTTGCTTTTTCAAATCCTTAATCAGGTCCCAATGAAGATCTGATTTGTTTTTGCCGCCGCATTCTTCATAAGCATGGCCCAAAGCCAAATGAATAGTGCCGCCAATTTTTTCATCAAAAAGAGTGTCCAAAACCCATCTTTTAATTCCAAAGTTCACCCCAATCCCAAATTCGCCGATATAGCTTGCTCCCCTGTCCATTGCCAAGGCCTCTTCTAAAAACCTCTGACCTTCTTTGGCTCGAGCCCTAACAACTTTTCCTTGTTTGAACTCCAAATAAATATCTCTCACAATCTGACCACCCCTGCTTGAAGGAATATCAAAATAGATCCTGCCCTCAACAGTTGTTTTCACAGGAGCGGTAAAAATCTCACCATCCGGCATATTATAACTTCCATTGCCAATGACGTATTTCCTTCCCTCGGTTGAAAAAGAAATATCGGTCTCTTTGCCAACAATTCGGACTTTCTTGCCTTTTTGGAACACCTTCTGGATTTTTTTATATTTTTTGGCCTCTTTTTCCCAATTTCTAATCGTCGCCTTAAAAAAGAAATCAATTGTTTCATCCATTGACATTTGAGCTTTTTGGGCCATGGCTTCGGTCGGCACCCAGCACAAAACCCAACGGCATTTTTTGACTCTTTTAGTGGCCAGCCTTCCATAAATTTTTTGGTCTTCGGCCAATCTTTTGGAATCAATTCCCTTAAGTTCATAAGGATTTTTAACGGCTCTAATGCCTAACCAAACATCAGCCCAGTCAATCGAAGCATCATCTACCTTGGGATAATACTTAACCTGTAAATCAGAACCAAATTTCAGTCGGTCGTAAGTAAAATAAACCGAAGAGAAATAAACTTCGGGAAAAGCCCCTTTTAAAATCGCTTCTTTGTAAATTGCTTTAACTAAAGGAAAGGCCTCGGGCTCTTTCATATGAATTAAAACCCTATCCCCTTTCTTGGCCTTGGTGGAATAATTAATCAAAATCTTAGCTAATTTTTGATAACGTAGGTCCATAATTACTTTTTATTGTAGATGATTCTCGAAAAAGAACAAGACCTGATTTAATTGAATCTTCGACAATCTCGACCCGAAACTTCTTTAAGGCCTCTTCAACAATTCTGTCTGCTTCTTGGGGCGAATCTCCTTTTGCTACCACCCATCCTAAATAGTCAAATTTTTGAGGAGGAAGAGAAAAATCATCACCCACATCAAAAAAGATTTTTACTTCATGAATACCTACTGATTTCCTTAAGTCCTCCAAACCAATAAAGGTTTTAATCCGACCTGATTTTTGAGGAATAAAATATCTTCCCGAGAGATAAATTTCGTTAAATTTTCTTTTTATATCAACCGGTTCTCCCAACGCTATCCTTATCACATTTTTAACCAAATCAACTCCATAAACCGTCTCTGCCCAATCGCAAAGATAATCACCGCCCAAACGAGCAGCGATTTCTATTATTTTTGGCTCATTTTTAACGATACGGATTTCCGCATGAATACCACAATTCTCAAAACCCAAGGCTTTGATTGCTTTCTTTGTTATTTCGTAAATTTTTTTCTGTAATTCTTTTGAATGTCTCGACGGCAAATTGTCGCCTCGTTCAATAAAATAAGGACCATTCATTGGCAGCTTATCAGTAATAGCTACTAAATGAATATTTTTGCCCTCAACTATTCCTTCTACGCTAACCTCGGGACCATCTAAATATTCTTCAAGCAAGAATTTACCGGGGTCATAATAAAAAATAGGATCGTGTTCTGGCTGAGTAAGGGTGAGAAGACTGGAAAACAATTTCTGTAATTCCTGTTTATTGTTGGTGGTAATTTTAACCACATTTTTACTCGCGGCTCCCGAGAGAGGTTTTAAAATCGCTGGCAACCGAACATATCTCAATCCTTCAAACAAATCTTTGAAACTGTCAACCGGATAAAATCGAGGGCAAGGAACATTGGCTTTTAACAAGGTTTCTGCCATTAAAAGTTTATTTCTTCCCCGTT
>CAYTKG010000062.1:0-3540 GCA_964438335.1 uncultured Candidatus Saccharibacteria bacterium
CGACATAAAATCTTTTACCTGAATCTGTTTTTTATATTATTCACAAATCAAAATCATTGTCAAGCCCCCTTCTTTTCCTTAATTCCCAAGCCATAAAATCAAAATAAGCTTTTTTGCTTTGTAAGTTCTTTTTGCTCGTTCTTGGAAAAAATTCTGATTTTACCGTAAACACCATCATAACCCGGCTCAATAAAAACCTTTCCTTCCCTTACTCTTATAATTCCCTCGGCCACCTCAGGCAAAGTTATTGTTTCTAATTCCGACTGCGGCACTTCTAAGAGAATTTTCAATTCATTGTTAAAGGCCCGAATTAATTTCTGGTATTTTTCTTCGACCCCCTTTGTTCCTTTGCCAATACCCATTGCCTCGGCAATAATCTCTTCCAAGGAAACTAAACTTTTATACGGAATAGCATTCTCGGGCACGAAACCCTCTTCCCTATCCGCTAATTGTTCCACTCGATAAAGAACGCCGATTGTTAAAGGTCGTCCGCAAACCGGACAAATACCTCCATACTTTCTGGTCTCTTTGGGCGAAAAGGAAACGCCACACGATCGATGGCCGTCATAATGATATTTGCCTTCCTGGGGGAAAAATTCAATCGTGTATAAAAATTTCCGGGGATCTTTGGCTTTAATGGCTCCCGTAATTGCCGGATAAGAGATTTCCGTATCAAAAACATTGGCTTCCCGACCTATTTTTTGAGGACTGTGACTGTCGGAATTACTGATTAAAGTAATCCTGTCCAAGGCCGAAAGCCGCCAAAACATTGGTGGGTCGGCCGAAAGGCCAGTTTCGCCGGCGTAAATATATTTCGAGTATTCCTCAAAACACTCCTCGATTGAATCAAAACCTGAACGTGAACCAAATAAAGAAAACCATGGCGTCCAGCAGTGAGCTGGAATTACCAGACACTCCTGAGAAGTTTCTAAAACAATCTTGGCCAACTCTTTAGCGTCCAATCCTAAAATCGGTCTGCCGTCTGCTTTAAGATTGCCAATCCATGAAAGTTGGGCGTTAATTTTCTCGACAATCTCGAACGAAGGAGCAAGAACAACAATATGAACTTTCCGAACCTTGTTGTTTTTAGAATAAATACAACTAATCTCTGAGGTAAGAATAAAACGAGTCGGGCTCGGAGAATTTTTCAACTTAAATAAACCTGGCTCAGCCGGCTCTAATTTCATTTTCAGCTCTTCCAGCCATTGAGGGTGGGTAAAATCGCCTGTGCCCAAAACCAAAATTCCCTTTATCTTGGCCCACTTATCAAGATTTTCTAAATCCATTTGGCTAGAGGTAGCCCGCGAGTATTTTGAATGTAAGTGAAAATCGGCTGCAAACTTCATATTTTTACTAAAGAAGACAAAAAAGATACAAAAGATTATCTCTTTAAAAATTCTCTTTTGGGTGACCGTTGCCAACTAAATTATAATAAGCCTCTCGTCACTTCAGTCCAATGGGTAGCTAAAAACCAAATGAGGAAAATAAAAAAAGCAAGAATAGTTAAAATATCTAAGAAGCGTAATTTAAACATAGTTTTCTAAATCGTTAATAACTTCATCAGGGATTGGCGGTTGACCAACCGGACTTTTGCCCGGATACCGCCAGGCACTAATAATTTTCATTTTCCTTTCTCTTTTTTTGAAATTTGAAATTTGATTTTTGGTTTTAAGCGGAACGACTTGGTACATTAACCAAATTTCAGTTGGCCGCTTTGATTTTGTAGTTTGCATAATGGCCACTGTTCGGGGCGCAATTCCTTCTTCTATCCGCTCGGGATTACGGAGCAATTTTTTTAACCTGCTCTCTGATAAATTATAGAACTTCATTTTCTCCTTGACATGTTCTGTCCAAACGACTCTCTCGGTGTCTCTTGGTTCTCTAAACTTCATCTGATTAAAAATTAATTCAAATTTATCTATTTTCAAATCTGTCTGGCTTCAAAACGTAAAACAATTCCATAATCCATTTCCTGTAATCGTAAAAAACAGATTATTTTTTCTTTCCTTTAGGAAATGAGTAAAGGGATGGTTTCCTAATAATAATTTTATAAACATTTTCAATGAAATCGCCGCCAACATAACCAATCACGAAAGCCATTGCCGGGGTGAAATAACCACCCAAGAAAGTCATTCCTAATTCTTTAACAGCTGCGGCGCACAAAACACCAATTACGCCGGAAAGAAAACTCATCGTTAAAAAATAAAAAATCTCAAATTTAACATTCTTATAAGCATACTGATGTTTAATAAAACCGACCAATCCCCTAACTACTCCGCCGCCAAAACCAGAAATGAGAACTAAAAAATACATAAGAAAAGAAATATCGAATGCCAAAGTTCAAATGCCAAATCAATATCAAATAACAAATGTCAAATCAATTTATTATTTTTGAAATTTAGATTTTGAACTTTATTTGACATTTAGATTTTGTCATTATGGCTTAACCAGCATTCCTGCTTTTTCAAATTCTATTTCCTTTTTTAATAATTTTTCAATAATCTCTTTTAAATCGCCAATCTTTGCCCTAATCTGTTTTGTTGTGTTCCGGTCGCGAAGAGTGACAGTGTCGTCTTCAAGAGTCTGAAAATCGCAAGTAACACACCAAGGGGTGCCGATTTCATCTTGAGAATAATAGCGCTTGCCGATATTGCCTCTGTCGTCCCAGGCGCAACGAAACTCGGGCTTTAGCGCTTCATAAATTTCCTTGGCTTTTTTAACCAATTCCGGCTTATTAGCCAAAAGGGGAAAAACGGCTAATTTGTAGGGAGCAAGATCCGGCCTTAATCTCAAAACCACTCTTTTCTCTCCTTTGATTTCCTCTTCGTAATAGGCATCTAAGAGTAAAAACAGGAAAGTTCTATCTACGCCGCCGGAAGTTTCAACAATATGAGGCAGAAACTTTTCTCCTGTCTCCGGATCAGTATAGGTAAAATCGTTTCCCGAGAATTTGCCGTGGCGAGACAAGTCCCAGTCCCCGCGCCAATGAATTCCTTCCCATTCCTTCCAGCCAAAAGGTGTTTCGTATTCAATATCAAAAGCCACCTTGGCATAGTGAGCCAATTCATCAGGACCGTGCTGACGAAATCTCAATTTCTCTTTGTGATTAACCAAACTCTGATACCATTTCATTCTCTCCCCTTTCCAAAAATCATACCATTTTTCCATTTCTCGGGGTCGACAAAACCATTGAAGATCCCATTGCTCAAATTCCCGCTGGCGATAAAGAAAATTCTTGGGCGTAATCTCGTTTCTGAAAGCCTTGCCAATCTGAACAATGCCAAAAGGAATTTTCATCCGCATTGAATTCAAAACATTCTGGTAGTTTAGATAAATCGTTTGACAGGCCTCGCCCTTGAGATAAACCTTTCTTTTTTCGCCCTCCAAAACGCCAACGCTCGCTTCAACTAAAAGATTAAATCTTCTTGGCTTGGTCAATTCGCCCCCGCATTCGGGGCACTTTTTCCCTTCCAAAACCTTGGTTAATTTTTCAATTAATTCTTCCCCGGCCGCCCCTGTTTCTTTGATTTCTAAATCTTC
>CAYTKG010000063.1:0-3531 GCA_964438335.1 uncultured Candidatus Saccharibacteria bacterium
AATTAAAGCTCCCCCTCGAAGAAAAAGTGACATATCACCATACTCTTGGAACCGGAAGCTATATTAATATCGTCGGCGAATTAGAAAATACTGTCCTTGGCGCTGACAATTTAGGAAAACTTGGCAAATCAGCCGAAACAGTAGGCCAGGAAGCAGCCGAAAAATTCTTAAAAGAGGCAAAATCTAAGGCCTGTTTGGATAAACATTTAGCTGACCAAATATTGCCCTATATGGCTTTAGCTAAGGGAAAATCCGAAATAATGGTCTCTGAAATTACAGACCATTGTCGAACTAATATTTGGGTGATTGAGAAATTTACCCAATACCGAAATAAAGTTCCCGATACCGGATTATTAAATGGAAAATTCCGGCTCAAAGATAATTTAATTATCTGGGATCCGAGTTAGAAATAAAAAAACCGCACTTAATGCGGTTTTTGATTTCTTATCTTATCTGTCTTTTTAAATTCATTTGTCTTTTTAAATTCTTCTATTCTGGATCAGTAAAAACAAAAGTCTTAACTATTTCTTCAAACTCCTTTAGGGCAGTATAAATTTTTTCATTTAGTTTTCTTTGCGCCTCTTTTTTCTCTTCTTCATCTAAATCCTGTATAGAAGAAGTATCAAAATGAAATTTGGATATCAGGTAATAACATTTGCCATTATGAATTGTACTGTATAAATAACCTTTGGTTCCCTTGCCCCCCATAACAGATTGTAAAAGCGCTTCCTGTTTTTGAAAAACAACTCCGTTAATTTCTATATCAGCCATTCTATAACCCATTTTGTATCCTTTAAGGCAATATTCTAAAGCTAATTCGCTCTCGCCAATATGAATTTCGATTCCTTCACCAAAAACAGTCCAACTTGTCCGGGACGGTTTTTCTAAAGCCAAAACACAAACACCCCAATAATTGTCATCATGCATCAAACAGTCCTTTTTTACCTTTAATTCAAAATTGTCAGGAAAACTTATTTGAAAATTCAACTTTTCGTTTCGATAAACCGACCAATTTTCCCGATTAGAACTTGGCTTCACTGTTCCATAAAACTCCCAATCAACCGGTGTTTTTGGCCTCTCTGTCGCTTTCTTCTCCAACATTTCTATTTTCGGCACCTCAACTTTTTGTTTCGATAACCACCGCCAATAACTAAAAATTCCCCCTCCGGCAAAAAAGGCTAGGATGACTACAATCAACATGTATCTCCAATTAGTATTAGGGTCTTTTAAAAAATTACCGGGCCTTTTAATGTCCATAATTAAATTTTTGTTGTCTAATTTAGTTAAGTAAGATCAACAAGTTAAGTGGAACAAACCAATAATTTTTTTCTTCTCCCCCTTTTCCTCGAGTTTGGCTTTAATAACATTGAAAGTCTTAACTGCTTCTTCGGTCCTATCAATAATCAACTTTATCCCTCTTATTCTTATCTCCTCTTGGGCCTTTCCTGTTATCTTGACCATTCCGTACATTCCGGTGCCAATAATCAAAATGTTAGGCCTCTGGGTCAAAGCCCGCTGAATATCAATCGAATCAACCAAATGGCTTTCTTCCCGCCACCAAGGCAAAACTTCAAGCGCTGAGCTAGCGGAATCGCTCCCAAGTAAATCTTCTGGCAGCCAACGAACTTCAACATCGTGAGTATATGTCTTGCCCGAGACCTTAATGAAACCAAAACGATATTCTTCAATCATAATTCTAGGGATCAGTAAATAACCACTAGTTGGTTAGTAACTACAAGAATGGAGAAACCATTCCTATAAAGAAAATTAAAAATAGAATAAAAAGCAAAACTCGGGGAATCCTTAAAGAATAAGCAGGCAATCTCTCACCTTTCCTTCTTGACCTTTCAAAAATACTAACAATCAAAATTCCGCTCAGACCGCCGGCCACTGCTCCGCTTATTCCTAAAACCGAAATAAAACTCTTGGCTCCAAACATAAAAAAAATCAAGGAAGGAAAACAAGCTAAGACAAAAGCAAGAGATTTTGGCAGTCTAAAATCTCTGAACCAAATCTCTCTCAAAACATAGCCCAAACTTAAATAAGAACTTCCCATCGAAAGAATTCCCAAAAGAGCGCCAAGATTCACCACCCAAGCCGGTAAAAAGAAAGGAAGATTAGAAATCGCATCATCTGAAGTAAAAGGCCCGCAGATGCCAACAATTAAGACAGTGAACAAAAGATAAACAAAAAGAGGAATAAGAGAACCAATAATAATTGATTTTTTGAGATTTTGGGGTTCTTTCCTTAAAATCTCTTCCATTTCCGGAATGATCGAGGAGCCGGTAAGCGCAAAAAGAATTACGCCGTAAGGCAAGAAAAGAAAAGAAAGATTAATCCCAGAGAAATTTGCCGGCTCGATTCTTTGAAAACCAAGAAAAGCAATCAAAACTATCAGTCCCAAAAGAAAGAAAATAATCAGGCCCTCAAAAAAAGAAACCGTCTTAAGACCGAAAAAAATAGCAATGGTGGCCAGAATAAAAAAGAATAGGGAAAACATTAAGGGATTGCCCCTGCCAGCAATTAAAGTTGAAAATTCTCCGATTTTAATCAAGTAGGCCAAAAGAGCACCGTAGAGGTTAATAAAAAGAGAAATGGTAGCCAGGTTCTTTCCCCATTTTCCAAGATAAATTTTGCTGTAGCCGGTAAGCTGATGATCGCCCGGTGTCCGCAAGATAATTTCACCGTAAATAAGATTTAAAAGCAAAACTAAAAAGCCCAAAACTAAAAGATAAAAGATGCCAGCCCAAAAGCCAATTCGGGAAACCACAAAAGGAATGCCGAAAATGCCGGCTCCAATTGTCGTTCCCACTAAAGTGGCTGTTGCTCTAAACCCAGCACTATTTTTCGTTATCAAAGCAAAAACACTATCAAGCAAGTTCTTTCTCTTATTTTTTTTAAAATTGTGCTGGGTAAATGTTTTATTCATGATTTAAATTCAATTATTATAGTTTATCATAGAAAAACAAAACTCAAAAATTATTAATCAATAATTGACTTTGCCAAGCTTTTCTTTATTATAAATTAATATGTTTAAAATTGATGAAAAAGAAATTATTAAGTTCACTTGCGACTTAATTAGAAAAAAAACAATTAACCCGCCGGGCAATGAGTATTTGTGTAAAGAAATTGTGACGAAAAGGATGAAAGATTTGGGAATGAAAATCGAGGTAAAGGAAAAAGAAAAAGGCAGAACCAATATTATTGGCAAAATTGGAACAGACCAAAGGATTTACAATAGAAGCAGAAGAATATTATCCGAGGCTAAAGGAAAGTATTGGAGAGGTTGATTTATTCTTAGAGGAACAATTTGGGGTAGGCAAGGGGATATTAAATCCACGTGAAGCAAAAGAAAGCGGCAAAATCTTGCCTTTTATTGAACTGATTATGCGAAAAATACATTCCGATATGAGATTGTTTATGCTGGCTGACCCCTTAAGACAAATGAATAAGATAATGAAAAATATAAGATTAGATGACAAAGATATAGAGCATATACGGGCTTATTTGAAAAATTTTAGTTATCAGGAA
>CAYTKG010000064.1:0-3479 GCA_964438335.1 uncultured Candidatus Saccharibacteria bacterium
TGAAAATTTTAAATCCTTTTTCTTGTAATTATCCATGGTACCGAATTTTTATTAAATGACTGGTTTTTACCTTCCATTTGGGCAATTTTTTCAACGACAATGACATAAAAATGCTATCCGGACGAACCTTAGCCGGACCAATCTCTCCTTTGACAATTTTATTTTACAAAATATACAGTCAGTTTTGACCATACCGTAACAACCATTTGGCATATTCTCTTTCATTGTCTGCAATTTTTAAAAATCTCGGCAATCTGCTCAAATCCTTCTTTATTGGGCCTCGTTACTATAGCACCCGAAGTCCACGATTTCATATAACGTATGCGTCTCTAATGTAACGAAAATGTCTTTAGTTTTGCTATGACAAAATTATTTGGAATATTTTTCATTTTCTCTTATTTTTGCAAAAGATCCTTTACTTCATCAAACAGTGATGGTCTCGGAATATCGTTTAACGAGGGTATTGGTTTATTTTCTGTTTGTGCCCTGGCCACTTCTTTTTCCCATTTTAAATTCCACAAATATAATCCAGCAGTAAACATTTGCTCAAGATAGATAGAATAACTCCACGCAAAAGCAATATAAACAATCGTTAAAACCCATACCCATTCAGGAAACGATATTTCCATCTTATCAGAAATAAAAAACAAAAATGCAGGAGGCAAAAAAATAATAGCAGTAATTAATCCAGTAAAAACAAATCCTGTTGTGAATACTGAGAGATTAGACTTGAATACCGCAAATCCTTTCTTAACTGATTTTCTAAAACTCAAATTTTCCCATGCTATTGCCGGAAGTATTAAAAATACAACCATGCGCACACCTTTTTCTAGTGCCTTAAAAAAGGCTTTAGAAAAAGAGAATTCTTCGTAGCCGGCGAGGGTTTTTGCGGCATTTTTTGCACTAAAAGATTTCCTTTCTCTTTTTTTGTCTTTTGATAACAGCGCTTGAACAACTAATAAAATAAACCAAATAATCGTCCAGACAAAGACAACTGGCAATATTTTGATAGTATTATATAGAAGAGTGTGCCTAAAAGCACTCATAACGCTTATTTGCTGTCCAGTTTCCAGCTGTTGAATCAATTCTAACAGTATGGAGCAAGAAAAAGACAACAAAAAAGCAAAGCAAAAAATTATCCCAAATATAATCAGGAAAATTTGCGAGCTCGTATATGCGTCCCAATCAAACCAATATTTTAAACACAAAATAATTGGCGCATAAATTAGCCAAGTAATCAACAGCGGAATTATAAATTTTGGATAGCGATTAAAAACTCTAATCGATTCTTTTATCAAACCCCATCCGTTTTCAAGACCTTGAAACATAATTTTGTGATTAAAATTTTCTAAAATGGTCCCAAATAATTTCTAATAAGAATTGTAGAATTTTTCGTTTTGCGTAACGCTTCAGGCCATCTAACCTTCCAATTATCCCGTTTAAATTTTATAATATTATGGTTTATGGTCGGCGTGACGAAGTTCTTGTAAACATCCTGTATTAAATGGTTCAGTATGCTCTCTTTCAAGAATTCTAAAGTTTCAGTGTTTTTTTATTTTAACCGATTTCCTGATAAAATAAAAGCGATGCCAGTTTTAGCAAAAAACAAAAAAGCCTATTTTGATTATGAAATCTTGGAAAAATTTGAGGCCGGCATCTCTTTAATTGGCCAAGAAGTCAAATCTATCAAAATGGGCAGAATTTCCTTAAAGGGTTCGTATGTAGTTTTAAAAAACGAAGAGATTTTTTTAATTGGTTGTCATATTCCCGCCTATCAACCCAAGAATGCACCGCCGGATTACGATCCGGAGAGATCAAGAAAACTGCTATTAAAAAAAAAGGAAATCAGAAGCTTAATCGGAAAAACAAAGCAAAAAGGATTGACTTTAATCCCTTTAAAAGTATATACTAAGCGAGGAAAGATAAAAGTAGAAATTGCTTTGGTTAAGGGTAAACGAAAGATTGATAAAAGAGAAATCATTAGGAAGAGAGAGATAGAAAGAGAAATAAGAAAAGCTTTAAAGCTTTATTAATTTACACGAATTTATCAAAGATTCCGCCATAGTTATTAGGTAAAAATTGCCAAAGCAAATCGTGGCAGTTTCGTGTTTATTCACGTTTTGGGGATGAAACGGCTTCGATAAAAATTCTTGTCAAAACGCGCAGGCCCAGTTTTAGAATCTGGTCAAAATTCTAAAAACCAAATAAGTGCCAACTTATTTTCCGAACCTGCTTTAGCCTACGCTTAAAGCAGCATCGACTTTAACGATTCTCGATAGTTAAAGTTCGGTGTCATAGAATCGAGATAGATAATTCCTTTGTCCCAAGGAATTATTGAAAGTAAGCAGGACTAGAAATATTGGAGTTTTGCCTATTTTCAATCCGGTATTTCGAAACTTAAAATAGGCTAAGCTTGTAGAAGTGTTTTGACGAAATTTTTAGACGAGGGTTCGAATCCCTCCATCTCCACTTAAAAATTAGAAATAAATTTTGTTTAAAAAAACAAAATCAATGTGATATAATGAGAAAAATGAGGATTGTTAAACAGAATCTTCTTAATCTTCTGTGCCTGGCAAAGCCAGATTAATTTTCTTTATAGAATCCACTTTGAAAAGGAGAAAGAAAACTTATTTCAGAAAGCCGTTGGTCAATGAAAGAATCCGGGCAAGAGAGGTAAGAGTGGTTAACGAAAACGGCGAACAAATAGGCATAATGAGCTTAGACAAAGCTCTTGCGTTAGCTAGAGAGCGCGGTTTAGATTTAGTCCAGATTACCAATAAAGTTACCCCGCCCGTGTGCAAGATTTCAGATTATGGTAAATATCTTTATGAACAGAAAAAAAGGGGGAAACTGGGAAAGCCCAAAAAGACGGTTGAAACAAAAGGAATAAGATTGGGATTTAGCATCTCTGAACATGATTTAAAAACCAGAGCAGTTCAGGCGAAAAAATTCTTGGAAAAAGGACATATGGTTAGAATAGAACTTAAACTAAGGGGCAGACAAAAGGCTTTGTCAACTTTTGCCAGAGCCAAAATAGAAAAGTTTTTGGAAATCTTACAAAAAGAGACGTCAATAAAAATAGAAAAGGAATTGAGGAGAGAGCCGCGAGGTCTAACAATGATAATTTCAAAAGTCAATCAATAGCCAAAAATCTATGGCGAAAACCAGAAAATCAATTGCAAAAAGATTTAAGATTACCCGAACCGGCAAGGTTTTAAGACGAGTAGTCGGTCAAGATCATTATCTTGCCAAAAAATCCGGTAAAAGAAAAAGGTTGGGCCGGAAGTGGGTTTTGGTTTCTAAACCGGAAGCAAAAAAAATCAAAAAACTAATCCGCTAATCTGCGCGAATTTACTACCAATTTCGCCAATATCAAAATCGCGTTTATTGATGGCAGATTAGTGAAAATCCGCGATATGGTCCGAGTTAAAAGAGGAAAAACAGCGCATAAAAGAAGAAAAAAACTCCTAAAATTAGCC
>CAYTKG010000065.1:0-3247 GCA_964438335.1 uncultured Candidatus Saccharibacteria bacterium
TTTATCTGATCAATCGCCCCGGGATCAATATCCACAAAATCCACCCGGCTTTTCTCGATGTTTTTTAAAACAGCAAGGCCGATACAACCAGTACCGGCAAAAATATCCAGAATTTCCAGACAAGAACGGTTTTGATATAGTTTTTTTATCTTTTTGATTGCTTTGCCAACCCAAAACTCGGTTTCAATCCGAGGCCTAAAAACCTTTTTTGATAAATCAATTCTGCAAACTAAACTTTCCTTATCTACCTCGCAACAACTTTTCCGCTCTAACTGCCACAACTTTGAAATTTGGGGTGAAACTTTCTTCATCAAATTGTAAAGGAAAAAGCTTGTTTACCAAGAGTTTTCGGTGATGAAAATTAGCGCCGATAAATCCGGGTAAAATTCTTGGCGAGATTTTGACCGGGCCGGAAATTTTTCCCACTTTGCTTAAAACCTTAATTTTTTCCCCTTTCTTCAAACCTAAATTCTTAGCGTCTTTTTGATTAAGGAAAAAAACGGCACCCTCTCCCATTTTTTTCAGCGTTGATGAGTTTTCTATGGCTTCATTAGTCAAGAAGTCATAAGGCGATCTGAAGGTAAAAAGAATAAAGGGATAATCTTTGCTTCTTATTTCTTCTATTCCCTCGAACTCTTCCGGAACAAATCTTTTCCATTTGATTTCTTTTGAGGCAAAGAAATCATTTCCTTGCCATATTTTTTCCACTTTTATTTTCTGATAATCTTTGATTACCCTCACAATTTCTTGCAAAATTTCTTTTGAATTTTGATAAGTGAAACCTTTGACTTTTAAACGTTTTGCCAAACGAGAGTATATTTTCCATTCCGGAAGAGCCTCGCCTATGGGTTTCCTTACCGGCGAAACTTTTCTTACCCTCCTTTCGCCATTGGTTATTGTTCCTTCTCTCTCAATCAAAATCGGCACGGGCAAAATCAAGTCGGCAAAACGAGAAGTAAGATTGAAATAAGAATCCATCTGGACCAAAAAAATCTTTTTTAGATTTTTATGAATTCTCTTCAAATCAGGCATTGATTGGGCCGGATTGAAATTGGTAATCAAAACCATCTTTGCCTGGCCCAAAGCAATCGCTTCTATTAGATTCATTCCCCGAGAATGAGGTAAATCTTTCTTCCAAATCTTTTTGAGATTTTCTAAATCAATTTGTTTTGAAAACTCCAGCAAAGAAGGACCGGTTGACATATCGCCGCATCCTTGGACATTAATCTCGCCTCGGCCGCTAACCACTTTTCCTTCCTTTAGAAGAGCGAGATCAACCAGCAAATGAACATTTTCAATGCCATTTACATGTTGGGTTAAACCCATACCGTGCATCACCCCAAAATTGGAGGCTTCGCCTATTATTTGGGCCGCTTTTTCTATTTTCTCGGCATCTGTTTTAGATATTTTGGCTACGACTTCGGGAGGATATTTCCGGGCCGCTTCTTTTAGTTTCTGAAAATTCTCAAATTTTTCTGCCTCTTTTGAATATTTTTTCTTTTTAATCAAAAGAAAAATCAAACTTAACAGGAAAGCGCTCTCTGAACCGGGGGCAATGGATAAATGTAAATCAGCCACTTCGGCGGTTTCGGAAACTATTGGAGAAACAACAATTATTTTGCCCCCCTTTTCCTTCATTTTTAGAATCCGCCGAAAACTGACCGGGTGATTGGAGGCCGGATTAGAGCCAATAATCAAGAGACAATCCAAATTCAAAATGTCATCGAAATATCCCGGAGAAGCGCCGATGCCCAGAGTGTTTTTAAAACCCATTACCGTAGCCGCATGACACAATCTGGCGCAGCAACCGTCAACATTATTGGAAGCAAAGGCCAAACGGGCAAATTTCTGAATAACAAAATTGTCTTCGTTGGTAATTTTGCCCGAAGCGCCGAAAAAAATCTCACTGGCCGAAAATTCTTTTAATTTTCTTGCCAGAATATTTAAAGCCTTTGGCCAGCTTATTCTTTCCAATCTGCCGGACTTTCTTATCATTGGATAGAGAATTCTCTTTTTATCCACTACTTCGGCAATTGTCAGCCCCTTAATACAAGGTTTTCCCCGGGAAACAGGGTCATTTTCAAGAGGCAAAACTTTTCTAATCTTGCCGTTGTCAACTAAATATCTTAATCGACAGGCCTGGGCGCAATAAAAACAAGTAGAAATTATTTCCTTCATTTGATTTTTTAATTTATTTTTTATTTTTTTATACTTTTGCCTCTCGTCAAGAATGTAATTGAGGTGGCAAAAAAGGCGGTAGTCCCCAATTTTCCCCCAAACCCGGGGAAAAAATGACAAAAAGTAAAAAATACAACCACCACCAAAATTCCTGTTTTCAACGAATACTTTAATTTGTTTTCTATTAATTTTAACGAAGTCATTGCCGCGAAGGAAGAAGCAAAAGCTATCTGGGGAAAAGGATTAATAGAAAAGAAAAAAGAAAGCAGTCCAAATATTATTCCGATTATTGAAGAAGCAAAAACAGCGTCGCTCTTTAATTCTTTAAAAATTTCCCTCAGAGACAAAGTTAAAAAAATTGAGACAATGGAAACAAACAAGCCAATCACTAAATGGCTGATTTTTAGATTTAGAGGCCGGTAGATTGCGATTTCAAGGATTCTTGGAATGTTTGCCAGCCCAACTCCAAGAAAAGCCGCCAGACCCGCTTTTCCTCCCAATTCAGGAAGTCTTTGTTTAACAAACCAAAGCAGGGTTGAAAAACAAGAGGCGGCGATTATCAAAGATAAAGAAGGCAAGATGACGGCCGAAGACATTCCGACAAAAGCGCCGATATAAGGAAATATTGCGTAGTTTGGCAAAACCAAACTGCTTAACAAACCAACCAAACCGGCTCCAAAAACAGAATTAGTTGCTTTTGAAATTTCAAAAGTAATTACCGCTCCCAAGGCCACTATGAAAGCCGAGAAAAAAATTTTATAGATTGGAAATTTTAGCGACATGCTCGTTTTAAGCCAATCTTCCTCCCAGAACAGCCCTTTCATTTTCGGGAACCACCAAAATCCAATTACCCTTGCCGTCAGGCACGCCCAAAGTTAAAACTTCAGAAAAAAAACCGGCTATCTTTTTGGGCGGAAAATTGACCACTCCTAAAACCAACTTGCCTATCAATTCTTCTTTTGGGTAAATCGTAATTCCGGCAGCCGAATTCTTAATTCCAATTTTGGGCCCGAAATCTATCTTCAACTTGTACAGCGATTTGTTGGCTTCGGGAAAATCATTCACTTCA
>CAYTKG010000066.1:0-3202 GCA_964438335.1 uncultured Candidatus Saccharibacteria bacterium
TACCAAAGAAATTGTTATGAGTAATAGCCAGTTTTCTATAGCAAGCGGGGTTGTCCCTCATCATTTATTGGCAGAAAAAATCATTCAAAAATTTTTTGAGTATATTTTTTCAAAAGGAGAGCCGGAGATCATTATTTTGTTAAGTCCGGATCACTTTAATAGCGGCACTTTGTGTAAAAAAAACTCATTTATAACTCTTAAACCCGAAGTAAAAAATTTCAAAAACCTTAAAGTTGCCACTCTTTTTTTAGAAAAGTTAATTAAGAAAAATGATTTTTGTTTTAATAATTCTTCTATTGAAATTGACCATGGGATAACAAATTTGTTGTCTTATATTAAAAACCATTCTCCGAATACTAAAATTTTGCCAATTTTAATACCTTCTGATATTTCCGAAGAACAGATAATTTTGCTTGTCGAGACAATAAATTCTCAAATTTTTTTAAAGCCAATGATTATAGCCAGTGTAGATTTTTCTCATTATCTTTCCAAAAATGCAGCTGAATTCCACGATAAAAAGAACATCAGGGTTTTGTTAAATTTTGAAAAAGAAGAATTTAAAAATATAGAAACTGATTGCTGGCAGTGTTTATACGGAGCAAGATTGTTTGCTGAATTGAAAAATAAAGAAAAGCCAGAAATTATTGCTCACGGAAATTCTGCCGATTTTTTAAAAAACGACAACATAAACGAAACTACTTCCTATTTTAGTGTTGTTTTTGAGAAAGGGGAGAAGGGTGGCTCTAAAATTTCGGAAGAACGGAAAGTGAAAACTTTGTTATTTACGGGAGATATAATGCTTGATCGAGGAGTGGAATATTTGATTCAGAAAAACGGTGTTTTCTATCCTTTTGAAAAAGTTAATCAGTTTTTAAGAGGAGTTGATATAGTGATTGGAAATTTAGAAGGTCCGATTGTAGAGAATCCGCCAAATTTTGGTATTCGTTCTTTAAGATTCGCTTTTTCTCCAAAGATAGTAAAAGGATTATCTTTTGCTAATTTTAATTTACTCTCTCTAGCAAATAATCACACTTTAAATATGGATGAGGCCGGCTTTAAAGAAACTAAAAAATTCCTAAAAAAATCTAATATTAATTTTGTTGGCCATCCGATAGAATGTGCCAAAGACTTTTTATTTGAGAAAAATGAGATGGTTTTCTTGGCTTTTAATAAAACTTTCCCTTTTAATTGCTCAAATGAGAAAATTGCAGAAATTGTAAAGAAAACAAAAAAATTAAATCCAGAAAAATTTTTTATTGTTATTTTTCATTGGGGAGAGGAATATCGGCCTAAAAGCTCAACCTTTCAACAAAAATTAGCCCATCAAATAATTGATGTTGGGGCGGATTTAATCATTGGTTCTCATCCTCATGTTGTTCAAGAGATAGAAGAATATAAAGGAAAACTAATTTTTTATTCTTTGGGCAATTTTGTTTTTGATCAATATTTTTCAGAAGAAACTCAGGAAGGTTTGGCGGTTGGAGTGGAGATTTATCCGAAAAAAGTTGTTTATCGATTGTTTCCTATTCAAAGCAATTTCAGTCAGCCATTTTTGACGGATCGAGCAAAGGCTAATAAATTTCTTGAAAAATTAGCCCAAAAAAGTTTTCCCCGGTTGTTTGACAAAATAAAAAATGGTATAATAGAAATTGAAAGATAAGACTATAAAAATTATGGAAGGAGATAAGCAATTTTTTTCAATACCTCAAAAACCTAAACCATTTAAGAGGGTCTTAATTATTTTGGTTGGCATTGTTATTTTGGCAGGAATTATTGGCGGTACTTTTTATTGGCAAAGAAAAAAAGCTAAACCTCAACCTTCGGTTCCGGTGACTCCAGTTACTCCGAGCCCAACGGAAATTACGGCCGAGCTTGCTTCGGCTAAGCGTCTAATTAAATCAGAAGATATTGTTTTGGAAAAAGTAGATGTTAGTCCGAAAATTCCTCCCTACCAACTTCCCCTTAAAATTAAAGATATTTCTAATTATCAAAAATTTTCTGAAAAAATTCAGCTTAGCCCAAAAGCTTTTTCACTTTTAGAAAAAAATGGATTTGTAGTAATTCCTACTCCAAAGGATATTACTGATTCAAAAGTTTTTATTCTCGGTTCTCGAAGAAGCGCTTTGCCAAAAGATGATTTTGTGGCTTTTTATGAAGCCATAAAAGACAAAGATCTGCCAGTTTTTATCACTACCGATTCTCTTTTGCATTATTATCATATCTTCTTTGATACTACTTTAATGAAATTGGAAAGAGATCTTTTCTATAACGATATTTGGCAAATGAGCAAAGAATTTCTTGATGATGCTATTTTCCAATATAATAATAGCTCGGGAGATTTAAAAGAAGCAGCAAAAAGAAATGTTGCTTATTTCTCGGTGGCTTTAGAATTGCTTCGGCCAAAGAAAAATCAGGTAATGAATGATAAGCTTTTAAGAAAAGAATACTGTTCACCGGGAATGCTTTCTGAAGTTTGTGAAATGATGATAGAAGGAGTGAAAAGAACATATGGGGAAAAAGCAAGTCTTAAATATTTCAGCGAGACAGAATTTAAAAAATATAGTTTTGAAGTTCCAAATTTTGTAAAAGATTCAGTTGGAAAAGAAATAGATTTAATTGAAAAACACGAAGGTTGGGAATTTTCCCCAATTTTTATCTATAAAGAGGATTATTCTCAATATGTCTCCAGGGGGCATTATACCAAATCAGAGAAACTTAAAAATTATTTCAAAACAATGATGTGGTATGGAAGGATGACGGCTTTAATTAAAGGTTCTCCTATTCTTTCTAAAGGGGAATCTATGTGCACGGGTCCGATGAATGGAATTATTTCTGAATATGACGCTGAAATTCAAACTCTTCAAGCTAGTTTAATAGCTAAGAAATTTTTAGAGAGCCAGAATATTCGACAAAAGTGGCAGAGAATGTATGCCATCACTTCTTACTTTGTCGGTTTTTCTGATGATTTAGGACCTTATGAATATAGCGCCGTAGTAAAGAGTTTATTTGAAAAAGAACTTACTTCTCAGAAGTTAGAAGAAAGATATTCAGAGATTAGAGATGCTCTTTTGAATCTTCCTTATAATCCAAAAATCTATAGCGGATTAGGGGCTTGCGAGCTGTTTATGCCTTGTCCTCCTTTATCTAATAAAGAGATTCAAGAGTTAAAAGTTCAAGCAAAAAAACTTTTAGAAGAAACAAA
>CAYTKG010000067.1:0-3180 GCA_964438335.1 uncultured Candidatus Saccharibacteria bacterium
ATTCCCATCTCATTCGAACCGGCGGGAAGGCCGAACAACAATAATCTGTTGGATTAGGGGCGTCGACACTGAGATTGCGGGCTTCGGGGGATTGATTTAGAGGAACAATTGTATAGGGAAAAGTGACCGAGATTCCTGTATTATTAAAATCAGAAGGAAGAGAATCAAAATTAGTAGGCGTGTCGGTTTGAACTTTATAGGCAATCGCTTCAACGGTGGCGGTGCAGTCCCCGGGAATCGCCTCTGAAGGAATGGTATAGGTTCCAGTCCAAATACTATTACCCTCTTCATTCGTACCAGAATAAGAGAGGATTATTTTTTCTCCAGTAGGCATAACGGCCTGAACTTGATTATCAGAAGAAGAAAGAGGATCTTTTTTCAACATAGAAGAAGCGACAGTAATAATCATAGAATCGCCTGGTTTATAAACGGAAGCATCAGTCTCGACCGAAAGCGTCCACAAACGAAAGGCGGTCAAACTGTCTTCCTCTAGAAAATACAAAGTCCCCTCTTTGTCAAGAACAGGCATATAGGATCTGTCTCCTTTATTGGCTTGATATGACCATTTAAAGTTTCCGCTTTTGTCAAGAGCGAAAATTCGCTGGCTTTCGGGCTGACCAGTAAGAACCACCTGACCAACAATCAAGCCATTTCCTGTCAATAAGACCCCGTTATGACCCGGATAACCGGAAAATGGGGCGCCGGCATCATATGTCCAGAGTTCGGTTGCTTGAGTACCATCATCCCTTAAAGCATGAAGAATGCCGTCATAATCCCCTAGATAAATAAGGCCGTTATCGTCAATGGTAGGGGTCGTTCTTGTTTTTGCCCCTATATCGAATGTCCATTTAATTGTTCCATCGGGATTTAAAGCGTAAAGAACCCCGTCATATGTTGCTGGATTATATCTTGGAGAATAAATAGTGCCGTCTGGGCCGACGCTCTGGGTATTATAAAAGCCACTCGCGCCTCCGTCGGAAAATAAAATCTCCCACTTAAGAGATCCGTCTGGATTATAAGCATGAAGATAGCCGCTTCCGTCATTTTCTTCTTTTTCGGTTACATAAATTGTTCCGTCTAACCCCAGGCTGACGCTGGTCACTCCAGCAGTATATCCCATAGAATTATAGCCGATATTTCTCTGCCACTTTACCGCTCCCGTATCTAACTTTAAAGCATTTAGTTGCCGCGAGGGCCAAGGATCATGCATCGCCCCCAGCAAAATATCATCCTGGCCATCATTCAAAAGAACCATTGAACCCAAAACTCCCCAGCAATTTATTTGGGGGGGCGCAGTTTGCCAAACAATTTCCCCAGTGTCCGGATTTACCTTGGTAAAATAGGTATCCGGCTGCTGATTGGCAACATAGATAAAACCATCAGGATCAATTTCGGGGAAAGAATAGCCCCAAGCATCCTCGACATATCCCTCTGTCGGATAGTCTGCCTTGGGAATAGTTGTGTTCCATTTTATTGTACCGTCGGGATTGACAGCATAGAGTTTATATTTTTGGGGTTCCGTTTCCCTATTGGCGGTGACGTAAATGATACCGTCTTTGCCGATTGAAGACCCTATTCTAACGTCGGGAATAGAAGTTCTCCATTTTAAAGTGGGATAAACAGGCCCGGAAGCATCGGTCCGGCCCGTGCGTTGATAATTCCTCCCATGGGTGGGCCAATCCCAGGGACTGGAAATCGGCTCGCCTCCACCAATGTAAAAATCTTTTGAAAGGCCGGTCTCAATTATTGTCCCGTCCCCCTGTTCGGTTTTCACTGTTACCTTATAACCGTTGCCCGGGGTGCTAATGTTGACAATATTGCTCAAACGAATGTATTTGCTGCCAACATCAGCGATAGTGCCACCACTTCTTGTGATAGTTACTGTCTGTCCATTGACAGAAAGAGATTGAGCGCCGTCAAAACCTTCCCAGGCATCAAAGAGAACAGCACTGAGGTCAAAGCCAGCGGGAAAAACAATGGAAATTTTTCCGTCGGCCGGCACCGGACTATGAGTCGTAAATCTGGTAGTGTGGGAAGTAGTGGCAGCCACCCGCGAACTAAAAGGAATCTGCAAGACGTCGGTCAGTTCGCCCTGAGATGTCCGGGCTCTAGGCACCGCTAAAAATAAAAGGCCAACAATAATAAATAGGCCAACAATAATGATAGGCAAAGACGATAACTTTCCAAGCTTTTCTCCCTTTACTAGGACAAAATTCTTCTTAGAGTAAGCTTTTATTGGCATTGTTTTGACAAATATTTTAATTTTTTAATCACTGATTGGGAGCAAAATTTCCCTGAATCAAAAAGGAAGGAATGAGAATAACCTTTTTCGCTTTAAACTCGACTTTATTTTTAATATTGCTTTCAGCCTCTACGGTAACCCTGTCTCCTCTCTTGAGTTCAGAAAAGTCAATCTTGTCCTCGCGATAAATAGAAGAAGGAATTTTTCTCTCTTCGGCAGTTAATTCCTCTAAACACTTCGGGGTCAATCTGACAATCTCTGTCTGGCTGGCCAATCTTACCACCTTGGCCCGCATTTTTTGTTCTTCAAAAGGATTATACCGAGAAGAAAGAAATGTCAAAACCAAAACATCGTCGTTTATCATTGCAATTTCACCTGTAATCGAAAAAACTTCGTCGGGTTCCATCTCAGGAGGAAAAAGTTTTTCGATTTTCTTTTGATATTTATTCTCGACCTCTATTCTTCCTTGATTTAATCCTATCAAAAAACCAGAAATGCCCCCGATGGCCAAGCCGATAATCAAAATTATAACCGAAATCACGCTAAAAATTAAATAAATTTTTAACTTTTTTTCGAGTTTCATCTTACTAAATAAAAACATAAAACTAATAATAGAACTTAAAACGTCTTAATCTCCTTCCATGCCGGAATAGGCAAAGTGGTACTAATAGTATGAGTAACGCTACAGGGCCCGTAACCATCAACATCGGTAATCTCCAGAGTAATATCTGAGGAAAAAAGAATAATTCTTGGATTCTCAGAGTTTTGGTCGGTTCCATCTGTAAAAACAGCATCCGAGGGAATTGTCCACAAAAAGGTTCCCCCAGAACAAGAAATAGGATTCTGATTGACGTCATAACAAGTACTCTCATCTGTCGCGCAGACCCCTTCTTCATAAGTAGAACAAAGTTGGATTACCTGGCCCATTTGAGGCGACG
>CAYTKG010000068.1:0-3148 GCA_964438335.1 uncultured Candidatus Saccharibacteria bacterium
ATTAAAATATGGTTTTAGGAAAAACAAAAAAAGCACTGAAACTAATCACCACTTTTTCTATCCTTTGCTCTCTGCTCTTTCTTTCTTTCAAAGAGGTAAAGGGACAAACCACGGTGGTAAGAGTAGGGCCCCAGACTCAAACCGTGGAAGCGAATGACGAACCAACAGTTGATATCAATATCATAGATGTTTCGGGCCTCTATGGGTTTCAGTTTGATATCAGATACGATTCAAACATCTTAGAATTTCTCTCTTTAGAAAGAGGGTCCTTTATTGGCGACTCAGACAGCACTCATTGGCTAAGCCACGATACTTCTACCCCCGGTCTCATTAAGAATATTGCCGTCGCCAGAACTACTCCCGGGATAGACGTTTCCGGTTCGGGCAATCTGGTTAGAATTCGATTCAGAGCTATTGTCTCCGGTAATTCGCCAATTATTATAGAAAACCTTGCGCTCTCGGATACGGAGCCCAATGAAATTCATTCTACTGCCCAAAATGGAGAAATTGTTGTGGTTGGCGAGGCAGTACCTCCGCCGACCGTTGACCTTAAAGCCAATGATTCTGACGGACCAATAACAATTGATTACAACACCTCGGTAATCCTTGAATGGACCTCTTCTAATGCCGACTCCTGCGAGGCCTCGGGTGATTGGTCCGGTTCAAAACCAACTTCCGGCTTAGAGCCAACCGGCAACCTTACCAGTTCAAAAACATATACTCTAACCTGTACCGGAGAAAACGGTTCAGATTCAGACAGTGTTACCGTTAATGTCGGCAGCCAACCTACTCTTTCGGTTGATTTAGAAGCGATTCCCTCTGTAGGCAGCGCGCCCCTGAATAATGTTGACCTTAGGGCAACTGTTTCGGGAACAGCCACCGGAACGATAAATTACAAATTTGATTGCACCAACGACGGGACCTGGGAATTGGAAGTTGAAGCCAGCGAGCAAAATCCCTATACCGCTATTGATCTCTGCAATTATCCTTCAGAGGGTAATTACACAGCCAGGGTTCTTGTTGAAAGAGGTGCCGTCAATCCGGTTGAGGATACTGCCACGATAGCGGTTACGACACCAACGATTGAACCGAACACGGTAAGAGTAGTTCCTTCAAGTCAGACCGTAGACATTAACGATGAACCGTCGGTTGATATTGATATTGTAGAAATATCAGGTTTATATGGATTTCAGTTCGATCTTAGTTACGACCCCACAATTTTAGAATATGTATCTTTGGAAAAAGGCACTTTTATTGGTGACACCGACAGCGTTTTCTGGCAGGAATTCGACACCTCTGCCCCCGGTCTAATTAAGAATATTGCCGCTGCCAGAATTGTTCCCGGCGTCAGTGTTTCTGGTTCAGGAACATTAGTTAAAATAACCTTCAAGGCCATTGATTCAGGCACTTCGTCAATCAGAATAGAAAACCTTGCGCTTTCAGATATGAATGTCAACGAAATTTCTTCCACGGCTCAGGATGGAGAAATTGTCGTGGCCGGACCCGATCTTTCTCAATACGATGACTGCCTGCCCGATTTTGAAGCCATAGAACTTGGTTCTGATTTCGGTGTCTGTGGAAAAGATTGCTTTCATGGAAAAGAATCGGATTGCCCGCCGAAGAAAAAAGCTTTTATAACCGTCTCTAAGGCAGGAAGATATACCGTTCACGGAGTGACTGTAAGAGGCCAACCGGATCGATCTCAGGCCCAAAAATATGAAAATTATTATATAGAAATTAACGATCAAGAAGGAGTGAAAGAAAAACGAGACGATGCCGATCCTTATGCTTATAGCGTAAGGCTGGAATACTTAGGCGACTTTAATATGCGGGCAGGCAATAATCTTCTAGTTATGCATACTTTAACTACTTGCCCTCCGGCCGAATCAGCCAACAGCGTTAGCCTAAGAAAATTATGCCTGAAATTAAAAAGCGAAATCACCCCCAAAGCAACCCCTCCCGAGGAAGTTCCTCCGGTTTCGGTCACCAGTCCGGTAAGCGCCGAGAACATTAAAGAATTGGCCGACCTAATCATTAATTTTGCCTTTTACGTAATCTTAGCAGTCGGGCCACTAATGGCTTTGATAGGCGCCTTCTATCTCCTAACCGGAGGAGGAATAGCGGAAAAAGTTGTAATAGGCAAGAAAATGATTTTCTATGGTCTTGCCGGCTCTTCAATTATGCTTTTCATCAAGGCCTTGTTTAGCGTGATGAAGCGCTTTTTGGGTGGAGGATAATTTTGAAACCAGAACAGAAAAATAAAAAAACCGTCAGAGGGCGGCAATAAACAAAGCCGCCTTTTGATATCTGATTTCAACAGCTATCTTTCATGATTCAATCCTTAATTGACTGAGCGGTTCAGTCCTTAATTGACTGAGCGGCTTGAAAAATATAAAATTTATGTTAATCTTAATGCCAGATATTCAATAACAATGATTATATTCTATTGTTTACTTCTTATAAATATAAATATATCCAAATCCAAACATGAAAGAACTTATTGAAAATGAAGCCCTTAGGCCTTTTTTAAAGGCGCCTACGCCCGGGGAAATTATCAAGGGCAAGGTTATCGGTAGAGAAAAATCAGCTCTTTTTTTGGATTTGGGAAATTTTGGCACGGGAATTGTTGGCGGTAAAGAGTTCTTCCAGGCTAAAAATATTCTTCGAAAAGTTAAAGTTGGAGATGAAATCTCAGCCAAAGTTTTGGGAATAGACACTGACGACGGTTTTGTTGAACTTTCAATCATCAAGGCCAAAGAAGAAACAGCTTGGCTTCAATTAAAAGAAAAGAAAAATAAAGACGAAAATTTTTCTGTCAAGATTAAAAAAGCTAACAAAGGTGGTTTAATGACGGACATCGATGGCATTCCCGCCTTCTTGCCTGTTTCTCAGCTATCTATCGAGCATTATCCCAAAGTAGAAGACGGCAACCAAGCAGAAATTTTAAAAAAGCTCCAAAAATTTATTGGTCAAGAGCTTAAAGTAAAAATCATCGGCTTAGACCCGAAACAAAAAGCCCTTATTCTCTCAGAAAAAGCGGCCATGCTTGGAGACCAAATTGAAACTTTAAAGAATTATAAGGTAGGAGACATTATTGAAGGAAAAATCACAGGCATTACTGATTTTGGCATTTTTATAAAATTCCCTT
>CAYTKG010000069.1:0-3142 GCA_964438335.1 uncultured Candidatus Saccharibacteria bacterium
CGACCAGATAATACTAAAGTAATTAACAAGTGTAATTTATTGACGTATGAAATACGTTTTCTTTTTTGGCAAAACAAAAACAGAAGGAGGAGCTGAGGCAAAAAATCTTTTGGGGGGCAAAGGAGCTAATTTGGCTGAGATGGCTAAGATTGGTCTCCCGGTTCCGCCCGGTTTTACTATTTCCACTAAGGCCTGTATTGAATTCTTGAAAGAAAGAAAGTTTCCCGAGGGCCTTTGGCGAGAAATCGAAGAAAATATTAAGGCTTTAGAGAAAGAAACCGGCAAGAAATTCGGTGACCCGGAAAATCCCCTTTTGGTTTCAGTTAGGTCCGGCGCTCCGGTTTCGATGCCGGGAATGATGGATACGATTTTGAATCTCGGCCTAAACGAAAAAACCGTTTCCGGAATGATTAAGCTGACCGATAATCCACGGTTTGTATTTGATGCTTATCGGAGATTGATTCAAATGTTTGGCAGTGTTGTCTTGGGAATTAAAGGAGAAAAGTTCGGAACGGTTTTAAAAGATTTTAAGATTAAAAAAGATGTCAAGTTAGACACTGAATTAACGGCCGGCGACTGGGGTGAAATTTGCGAACGGTTTAAAAAGATAATCAAAGAAGAAACGGGCAAAGAATTCCCTCAGGAGCCTTATTTGCAGTTACGAACAGCTATTCAAGCAGTTTTCGATTCTTGGAATAACAAGAGAGCAATTGATTATCGGAATTTCAATAAAATTCCCCATCACCTGGGAACAGCGGTGAATGTGGTGGCCATGGTTTTTGGCAACTTAGGTTTTGACTCGGGAACCGGCGTCGCTTTTACCAGAGACCCGGCTACCGGTGAAAAACGACTCTATGGCGAATATTTATTAAACGCTCAAGGGGAAGATGTGGTCGCCGGCATTAGGACGCCCCAAAAGATAGAGAAACTAAAAGAAGAATTGCCTAATGCCTACAACGAACTTTTAAAAATCAGCGAGACATTGGAGAAACACTACCGGGATGTTCAGGATATTGAATTCACGATTGAAAAGGGCAAGTTGTGGATGCTTCAAACAAGAACAGCCAAAAGAACTCCTCAAGCCGCTGTCAGAATGGCGGTTGATTTGGTTAAAGAAGGACTGATAGATAAACAACAAGCTCTTTTAAGAATCGAGGCAAAAGATTTGGAAAAAGTTTTGCATCCGACCATTGATCCTCAAGCAAAAGTAGAGGTCATTGCCCGCGGCCTTAACGCTTCGCCCGGGGCTGCCTCGGGTTTGGTATGCTTCGACGCTGATTTAGTCGAAGATTGGGTAGAAAACGGCAAAGATGTGATTCTGGTCAGGCCGGAAACAGACCCGGATGATGTTCACGGGATGATGCGAGCCAAGGGAATCTTAACCCAACACGGAGGAGCCACCAGCCATGCCGCTGTTGTTGCCAGAGGACTAGGAAAACCTTGTGTAGCCGGCTGTGAATCAATTGAGATTGATTTGTCGGTTCCGAAATTTAGGGCCGGCGGAGTTGAGGTCGGGCAGGGCGATGAGATAACCATTAATGGGACTACCGGTGAAGTGATTCTTGGTCGAGTGCCAATGGTCGAGCCAAAAATTACTGATGAATTGACCGAGCTTTTGTCTTGGGCAGATGAAATCAGAAAATTAGGCGTTTTAACAAACGCTGATAATCCTCAAGATGCAACCAAAGCTCTTAATTACGGGGCCGAAGGAATTGGTCTTTGCCGAACCGAGCATATGTTTTTTGAAAAAGGAAGAAGAGAAGTGGTTGTCAAGATGATTATGGAAAAAGATGAGACAGAAAGACAGAAATATTTAGACCGGCTTTTACCTCTTCAGAGAAAAGATTTTGAGGAGATTTTTGAAGTGATGAAAGGAAAACCGGTAATTATTAGATTGATTGATCCGCCTATGCATGAATTTTTGCCGAGAAAGGAAATGTTGATTGAAGAAGTAGCCAAACTTCGTTGTCAAGGAAAAGAGAAAGAAGCAGAAGAAAAGGAGAAGATTTTAAAAATCGTGGAAAATCTTTGGGAAATTAATCCGATGTTAGGTTTAAGGGGTTGTCGGACCGGCATTACCTTTCCTCAAATCTCGGCAATGCAAGTAAGAGCTATTTTTGAAGCTGCTTGTAATGTTGTCAAGAAAGGCATTAAGGTTTTTCCCAAGGTGATGATTCCTTTAGTTTGTGATGTGGCCGAACTCAAGATTGAAAGAACAAGGTTGGAAGAAATAGCTAAAAAAGTGATGGAGGAAAAAGGAATCAAAATTGACTATCGGTTTGGAACAATGATTGAGTTGCCAAGAGCGGCTTTAACTGCTAACGAAATTGCTGAAGTGGCCCAATTTTTCTCTTTTGGCACCAATGATTTAACTCAAACAACTTTCGGTATTTCCAGAGACGATGCCGAGGGCAAGTTTTTATTGAAATACATTGAAAAGGGAATTCTTAAAGAAAATCCTTTTCAGGTTTTGGACCGGAAGGGAGTAGGCAAGTTGATGAAAGCAGCGGTTGTTTTGGGCAAAAAAATTAATCCTGATTTAGAAGTTGGGATTTGCGGCGAACACGGCGGCGAACCTTCCTCAATCGAGTTTTGCTATCAATTAGGCCTGGACTATGTTTCTTGTTCTCCTTTTAGAGTTCCGGTGGCTAGATTGGCGGCTGCCCAAGCGGTTTTAAAGAATCCCGAGACATAGTTAAAAGATTCAGAGGGCTATATTTTAACAGTGCGATGTCGGCTGTTGTTCACTTGCCAGAGTTGGTTGGGCCCATAGTATAGCGGTAATACGCCGCATTCGCATTGCGGAGAGGCGAGTTCAATTCTCGCTGGGTCCACTTTTAATTTCACTATGAATTTCCAACAAACAGGGCGGTTTGGCGAAGAGATAGCGGTAAAATATCTCAAAAGCAAGGGCTATAAAATTTTAGAGAGAAACTTTCAAAGGAAAGTTTCTCGTTTTTTAAAATCAGAAATTGACATTGTGGCCCAGAAAAATAACACTCTTTGTTTTGTTGAGGTGAAAGCGGTTAAAAAAGGTCGATTTGATTCGGCTGGAAAGTTTTTGCCTTCAGACAAAGTCAATTTTAAAAAGAAAAGAAAATTAATCAAATCAGCCGAGTACTGGCTTGCTAAAAACAAAGTT
>CAYTKG010000070.1:0-3126 GCA_964438335.1 uncultured Candidatus Saccharibacteria bacterium
TGCTTCCTGGCCTACTGTTTCGGCTGATTTGCCAAGCTTTCCTAGATTGTCAGCGCCAAGGACGGTATTTTCTAATTCGCCGACGATACTAATATAGCTTCCGCTTCCAAGAGTATGATGATATGCCACTTTTTCTTCAAGAGGGAGCTTTAATTTTCCTAGAATTTGTTTAGCGCCTGAAATTTGTCTTTCCGCCACCCTTTTTTTCTTAAGATTTTCCGAAGCGCCGGAAATAATAGAAATTTTTTTTAGCGACCCTCTTTCTATCAGAGAAATCGGTTTAACTGAGGAAGGCAATATTTTTATTTCTAATTTTGCCCCGCCTTCAGGATAGAATCCTCTTTTAATAATTTTAATTTCTACTTTAGCGCCCATTTTTTCAAGGATTTTTAGAAAAACATATTGAAAATAATCGAGGGTGGGCGAGAAAAAAGTGTCGGTCGCTCCGCCATTAAAAGAAATTACTATCGGGTTTGGGGAAGATAGGCCCGGAGGAATTAAGGCCTGAAAAATTAAGGTGATACTGCCGGCAGTGGGAATGTTAATCGAAATTTGATTTTGGAAGATTGAACCGGGATAGAATTTAATTTCTTGTGAACCCAAAAAATCACCCTCTAACTTACCATTACAAAGTTGAGCGAGAGCCTTAAGACCTAAAAGATGTTGATGAGCTAATCCCGGATTAGGTCTTTTCTTTCTAATATTGAAGACGCGGCAGGGTTTTTGGGTAACCACCGAGAGAGAAATGGCCGTTCTTAATATTTGGCCGCCGCCCTCATAAACTGAACCGTCAATTTCAATCATACCTTCATTCTAAAGCTCAAAATCAATCTTGACAAGCTTTAGAAATGAGAGTAAGTTGAGATAATTGATATGGGAGGAATGAAGAATTATTTGACTAAAGAAGGATTAGAAAGAGTGAAGAAAGAATTGGAAAAGCTGAGAGAGCAGCGGTCGATTTTGCTTAACGGGAGTGGTCCCCGCGCTTTTCGTTTTGGAGAAATAGACGCTGAATACTTTGCTTTTCGAGAAGATTTGGAAAGAATAGAAGAAAGGATTGCTGAGCTGGAAAATGTTTTAGAGAATTATGAATTAATCAAGACTCCTCCTAAAGAGGAACAAAACAAAATTCATTTGGGGGCAACAGTTTTGATTGAGATGGATGGGGAGATTGAGGAATTTACTATTGTTAGCAAAGCCGAAGCTGATGCGGTCGAGAGAAAAATTTCCGACCAATCTCCAATTGGCAAAGTCCTGCTGGGTAAAAAAGTAGGAGAAGAAGTTAGAGTGCAAACCCCGATGATTAATCATGTTTGCAGGATATTAAAAATAAGATATGGAGACAATTAAAAAATTTCAAGTTGATATTAAGGGGCTTTCGGATAAAGAAAAACTGGTTTTAGAAAAATTGATTAAAGCCTCTGAGTTACTCGTTCCTTTATACGAACGGCAAAAGAATTCGGCATATCCCGGCGCTAATTTTTATCCGGTGGGAGTTTCAAAGGAAGAAATTGAAAAAGCGGCTCAAAAGAATCCTCTTTTGTTGCATCCATATACTTTTGTTGAAAAAGATAAAAGGGGAAGGTTAAAAGCCGTTCCTTTCTGTCTTAAATTTAAGAGAGAATTGAGAGAAATTGCCAAGTTGATTGGCGAGGCAGCTAAGATTTCAGAAGATAAAGAATTTAGCCGATATTTGGTTGAGTCGGCAAGAGCTTTGCTCAAGAACGACTATGCCAAGAATGAGATATTATGGGTGACAAAAGGGCCTTTTAAGTTTAATTTTATCATTGGCCCAATCGAACGTTATTTAGACCGGCTCTTTTTCAAAAAATGCGCTTATCAGGCCTGGGTTGGTGTTTTAGATAGACGGAAAACTGAAGAGGCGGAAAGATTCAAAAAGATAATCCTTGCCAGCCGAAGAAAAATTCTGCCGGATACAATTAAGATTGAACTTCCGAAAATGAGAACAGAAATTAATCAAACTCTTTGCTTTTCGGGTTTAATAGCTGACAATATGTTTACCGGCACCAACCTTCCTAATGATGTTAATTTAATGAAGGAATATGGGTCGAAACTAATAATTTTTGCCACTTCGCTTGAACTTAGATTTAAACAAGACCAATTGCCAATTTTTAATTCTGTTTTTACTCAAAAAATTAAAGAATCGTATTCTCCAAAAGAACTTTACGACGGCTCTCTAAGGTGCATTCTCTTGCACGAAATTGCTCATTCATTGATTCGTTACGAAGACGCTGAAGAGAGACTTCGAGAGCTTTTCCCCGTTTTTGACGAAATTTTAGCTTATGTTTTGGGTGTTCGAGCTTGCGGTTCTCTTCTCTTAAAAGGAGTTATTACCCAAAAGGAATTAGAAGCGATTTTGGTGATGCATATCTGCCGGCATTTTAACTGGTGGCTGGACTTTATTAAAAACCCTGATGTTCAAGATTATGCTATTGGCGCGGCTATTGCTCAAAATTTCTTTCTTAGAGAAGGAGCTATAAGGGAGAAAGAAGGGATTTTGTCTCTTGATTTTACAAAACTTTTTATTTCTATCGATCACCTTTCTCGAATTCTTGAATACCATTTAGCTTCGGTTACCTACGAGGAAGCCAAAAAATTTGTAGATGAGTACGGTTCTTTTGATGTTTTTGAACCTTTTGCTTCTCGATTGAAAGGATTTAAAGTGTTTGAGCAAAATTCTTAAGAGAGATAGATAGAACAAGAAAAATGTTCAAAAAAGGCGAACTATTTATTGGCACTTCTGGTTGGTTCTATGACGATTGGAGGGCCTTTTTTTATCCGAAAAATTTGCCAAGAGAAAGATGGCTAGAATACTTTGCTTCCCATTTTAAAACGGTGGAACTTAACAATCCTTTTTACCGACTTCCAAAAGAATCCACTTTCTTGACTTGGTACAAGAAAACGCCGGAAAATTTTCTTTTTGCGGTAAAAGTTTCAAGATTTATTTCTCATTTAAAACATTTGAAAGATTGTGGCGATAGTTGGTCTCTTTTTTACCAGAGAGCCAAGCTTTTGAAAGAAAAATTGGGTCCTTTTTTAATTCAGTTGCCGCCTCGTTGGCAAAAAAATTTAAAGAGATTGAAAAATTTTGTCAAGATGATAAAA
>CAYTKG010000071.1:0-2894 GCA_964438335.1 uncultured Candidatus Saccharibacteria bacterium
TTTTTCTCTATATTTGCGTAATTTAGCTAACATTGGATCATCAGATTTTTCCGAATTTACTTTTTCTTTAATTTCTGAGTCTTTTTTGGATTTTTGGCTAACTACATTGATTTTACCAAATTTTTGCTGGAATTTCTTTTGGGTTTTTTCGCCGAAAAAATTTTAGGCCAAAAAATTTGGGTCTATAAAAAATTAAGTTTGTTAGGCCATACTAGTTTATTGACTTTGCCTTTCTGGGGTGGATTGGGAATTGTTTTTTTGATTTTGGCAAGATTGCTTAATCTATAACTTGATTTCCAGGTTGTTGATCGGGTTTCGGTGAGGATGACTTTCGTTTTCTTAAACTCTTGACATCAATTTTATTCTTGATAACATCAATGTAATACAATTTATTACAGATATGAGACAAGTAATTAATATTTCATTGCCAAAAGAGCTTGTTCGAGCGGTTGAGAAATTAATGAAAGAAGAAAAATTTGCCACGAGAAGTGAATTTTTTCGCGATTTATTAAGGATGAGAATTGAAGGAAAAATTCTTAGAGAGTTGGCAGAAAGTCGCAAAGAATTGGCGATGGGAAAGGGGAAGTTGTTGAGAACACTGAAAGATTTGGGTTAAATAATTTTTATTAGCGGCCGTTTAGATGAAAATTTATTATTCCAATAAATTTGCTCGTGAATATAAAAAATTATCACCATCGGTAAAAAAGATTGCTCAAGAAAAAGAGAAACTTTTTAGAAAAAATCCTTTTAATCCGGCTCTTGAAACCCATAAACTTAAAGGAAGCTTAAAAGGTTTTTGGTCTTTTTCAATTAATAATAAATATCGGATTATTTTCGAGTTTATAAACAAAGAGATTATCTGGTTTCATTCGGTAGGGGATCATTCGATATATGGGTTGTGGGATTAAAAATCGGAAGGGTGCCGGAGTGGATGAACGGACTTGCTTGGAGAGCAAGCGTGGCCGAAAGGTCACCGTGGGTTCGAATCCCACCCCTTCCGCCTTCGCCTCGCTGAAGCTCGGCTACGGCGAGACGAAATCCGCCTTCAGCGAGACGAAGTCTGCTTTCAGCAAGACGAAGTCTGTTTTCAACAAGACGAAGTCTGTTTTCAACAAGACGAAGTCTGTTTTCAGCGAGACGAAGTCTGCTTTCAGCAAGACGAAGTCTGCTTTCAGCGAGACGAAGTCTGCCAGTAGACGGGCAAAGGCGGGCTTGTGCCAAAACTACAGCCACGTAAAGTGGGCTTTGAGAATTTAGAACATGTTTTATGTTTATATATTAGAGTGTAATGATAAAAGATTTTACATCGGCTGCACAGACGACTTAAAAGATAGATTAGAACGGCATGAGAAAGGTTATGTTTTGGCAACAAAAAACAGGGGGCCTGTAAGATTATATTGTTATTTTGCATTTCAAGATAAGCACACTGCTTATAGTTTTGAGAAGTATTTGAAGTCTGGATCGGGCAGAGCCTTTATTAAAAGACACTTTGTCAGTTAGGCCAGGTGTTCAAGTTCGAACCCAAATAAATATATGACAAAGCTTATACGAAAATCAAAAAGAAAACTTGGCTTGAACTTTTTCAAAAAGTTTTAAACGGAGAAAAAACTTTTGACTTACGCTTAGCGGATTTTGAATGTCATTCCGGCGATATATTAGTTTAAGGTGAGATTTATAAGTTATGGAGAACCCAATAGAGGAAATAAAGAACAGATTGGATATTGTTGATGTTATTGGAAGCTATATTAAATTGAAGAAAGCAGGGGCGAATTATACCGCTCTTTGTCCTTTTCATTCCGAGAAAAAACCTTCTTTTTTTGTTTCGCCTTCTCGTCAGATTTGGAAATGCTTTGGTTGCGGTCTTGGTGGCGATGTTTTTGCTTTTATTAAGGAAATTGAAGGAGTTGAATTTGGTGATGCCTTGAAAATTTTAGCCAAAAGAGCCGGAGTGGAATTGAGACCAATAAGGCCTGAATTAAGAACCGAGCGTCAAAGATTGTATGAGATTTGCGAATTAGCTTGTAAATTTTTTGAAAAACAATTGCAAGAGAGTAAAACAGGCAAAACGGTTAAAAATTATCTTTTAAAAAGGGCTATTAATGAAGATTCGCAAGCATTGTGGCGACTGGGTTATGCGCCGGATAAATGGCACGATTTAAGTAATTTCTTGGTCTCTCGAGGATATAAGAGAGAAGAGATTATCAAAGCGGGTTTGGCTATCAAAGATGAAAAAGGCAATTTTTATGACCGATTTCGAAAAAGAATTATTTTTCCCATTTTTGACCTTAATTCTCAAGTGATTGGTTTTGGGGGGAGAGTATTTAAATCTCAAAAGTCAAATATCAAATCTCAAAAATTGGAAGAGGTAGCAAAATATATAAATATTCCCAATACTCTTTTATACGATAAAAGCCGAATTTTGTACGGATTAGACAAGGCAAAAGTGGCTATCAGAAAGGAAAATAGCTGTATTTTAGTTGAGGGCTACGTTGATGTGATTTTATCTTTTCAGTCGGGCATTAAAAACATTGTTTCTGTTTCCGGGACCGCTTTAACCCCGTATCAACTAAACATTTTAAAAAGATATTCTGATAATTTAGTTTTGGCTTTTGATATGGATGTGGCTGGTGATTCGGCTACCAAAAGGGGAATAGATTTGGCCCAAGAGAAAGGATTTGAGATCAAAATCGTTCTTTTGCCGGCCGGCAAAGACCCGGCTGACGTTATTTCTGAAAACCCCAAAGATTGGAAAGAATTTTTAGCGAAAGCAAAATCGATTCTGGATTTTTATTTTGACAATGCTTTTTCTCAATTTGACAAGAAAAGCCCGGAAGGAAAAAAAGAAATTGCAAAAATTCTTCTGCCGATCCTGAAAAGGATTCCCAACCAGATTG
>CAYTKG010000072.1:0-2845 GCA_964438335.1 uncultured Candidatus Saccharibacteria bacterium
CGCTATTGTCCTTAACTAACTCCCATACCACTGCCAAGGCCTTGGGCATATTCAAATCATCATTAATAAAACCAAGGAATTTGTCCTGATAGTCGCTTTTAACTCTTGGGGTTTGCTTGTCCTGCATCGAAACGAAGTTTCTGGTGCAGGGCTTGCCCCGAACCGAATTTATTCTGGTTTGGGGCTTGCCCCGAACCGAACTTGTTCTGGTTTGGGGCTTGCCCCGAACCGAATTTATTCTGGTTCGGGGAGATTTAAGTTCTCTTACTTTCTTATAAAGATTCTCTAAAGAATTCTGAGCGCCTTTTAATCCTTCCCAAGTAAAATTAAGGTTATTTCGATAATGAGTGTTTAAACAGAGATAACGATAGGCAAGAGGCTCAAAACCCTTATCAACTAAATCCTGAAGAACATAGAAATTTCCTTTTGATTTACTCATTTTCTGGCCGTCAACCAAGTTGTGGCGAACATGAAGCCAATAACGAACAAATTGCTTGCCGGTGGCCGCCTCTGATTGAGCAATTTCGTTTTCATGATGAGGAAAAATATTATCTTCGCCGCCAGTATGAATATCTAAAGTCGGCCCCAAATATTTCATTGACATTGCCGAACATTCAATGTGCCAACCGGGATAACCTACGCCCCAAGGCGAATCCCAGCGCATCAAGTGTTTTTCGTCTTTGATCCAAAGGGCAAAATCAAAAGGATTCTTTTTGCCCGGAACCGATTCCAATCTTGCTCCGCTTTTCAATTCCTCTAATTTTTTTCCCGATAATTTGCCGTAGTCCTTGAATTTGGCAATATCGTAAACAAAATATTTGTCGCCGGCCCAATAAGCATAACCTTTTTGCTCAAGAATTTTAATTAAGTCAATCATCTCTGGAATATGCTCGGTGGCTCTGGGGATAACGTGAGGCCGGAGAATATTTAATCTTTCCGTATCTCTGAAAAAGGCCTGAGTGTAAAATTCGGCAATTTGCTCAGGCGTTTTCTTCTCCTTTTTAGCCGCCTTTATAATTTTGTCCTCGCCCGTATCGGCCGCCAAATCTTCTTCGGTTAAATGACCGACATCGGTGATATTCATCACTTGTTTAACCTTATAACCATTATATTCCAAAGTGCGACGCAAAAGATCAGAAAAAACATAGCGCCACATATTGCCAATATGAGCAAAAAAATAAACGGTCGGGCCGCAGTCATAAATGTGAACATGGGGGGGATTCAGGGGTTTAAAAACCTCTTTTTTCTTTGAATAAGTGTTGTAAAATTTAAGCATGTTATTGAATTATTTTAGCATAACTCAAGGCATTTTTCACTTCACCTTTTCCCAATCAAGTTCAATTTGCCCGAAGGTTTGCGGTCGCAAACAATATCCGCTCGGAATTTCCGAATAACCCGAAATCTCTCGGCCAAACTCTAAAGTATTTTCTATCTTGCCGTCAAAATAGACAAAATAGGGGAGAATTTTAATGTTCTTCTTGGCGTCTTGCCAGAAAACAGCTTAGTTAAACAAAAAACCTCTCGCGAGGAGAAGTCGGTTGGCTTATCTAATAAATTTAACTGAGAACCAAACTAACCTTCTCCTCCAATCGGAGAAGTAGAACAACAGTAACAAGCTGTTAAAATAGTTTGGTTCATAGCCTTCTTTCAAACTAACAAATCAATGCCGGCTTGTCAATCCTTTGTCGTTCTGATAAGATAATCAAAGAAAGTCGATATTAAGCATTAAATATCAGCTCCCAAAATATGGATAAAAAAGATATTTTGGCTTCCTTTATTATCGGCGAAATTTGCGCCTTGATTTTTCTTTTAATCTCAAGATTTTTAGGCCTGCCCGCCATTGCTCTTAAAATAGCCAAGTTCTTTCCGATAATCCTCCCCCCTCTTTCGATTTCCGGCGTTTATTTTGCTTCCCTTCTGGGGAAAAAAGTGCCAACTATTTTTCAAATGGGAAAGAATTTTTTAGTAGGAATTTTGAATACCTTCATTGATTTAGGTGTTCTAAATTTGCTAATGTGGCTCTTCAGCGCTACTTCTGGCTGGCAATATGTTGTTTTTAAAGGCGTTTCTTTCAGTTGCGCGGTTGTCAATTCTTATTTTTGGAACAAATTCTGGGCTTTCGAGAAAAAGGAGACAAAAGCCAGTATCAAAGAATTTGCTCCTTTCTTTACTATAGCGGTTGGCGGACTGGCAATTCATCTTACAGTCGCCCCTTTTGTAGTTAATGTCATTGGCCCCCAGTTCGGAATTACGGCCAAAATATGGGCAAACATCGGCGGTATTGCTGCCGCTTTTGCCGGCTTTTTGTGGAACTTCTTCGGCTACAAACTAATTGTGTTTCGTAAATAGCAAGTATCTAGTAGTAACAAGTATCTAGTACTAAGTATTATGAATCTCGTTTTGTATCGAAAATACCGGCCAAAAACTTTTTCCGAGTTTATTGGCCAAGAACATATTGTCCAGACCATTACCAATGCGATTGCGGCTGGTCAAACCTCGCATGCTTATTTGTTTTCCGGCCCCCGGGGAACAGGAAAAACTACCTTAGCCCGACTTTTAGCCAGGGCTATTAATTGTCAAAAACGAAAGCAAGGAGAATTTGAACCCTGCAACCAATGTCCCGCCTGCCAAGAGATAAACGCCAACCGGGCAGTTGATTTAATTGAAATTGACGCCGCCTCCCATCGAGGAATAGATGATATAAGAGATTTAAGAAACGGAATTCGTTTCGTTCCCAATAGCTTAAAATACAAAGTTTTTATTGTCGACGAGTGTCATCAACTTTCAAAGGATGCGGCCAATGCTTTATTAAAAACCCTGGAAGAACCGCCTCCTCACGCTGTTT
>CAYTKG010000073.1:0-2831 GCA_964438335.1 uncultured Candidatus Saccharibacteria bacterium
GGCATATAAGAATATAATTGAAGATCTAAGAAAAAGTAAGGCATTTAGTGAAGCAAGAAGATACACCCAAACACCTGGCTATCAACTCTGTTATGCTTTGGGAAAATATGAGTTGAAAAAATTAAGAAAAAAGTATGCTTCAAAATTTGGTTTAAAGCACTTTCACAATTTAGTTCTGAATTCAGGCCAGATTCCTTTTCGATTTCTGGAAAAGGAATTGGAAAGAGCAGTTAAAGAAAGTTAGGTTTCCTTTGGTGTCCATTAAAATCTTAGGAGGGAAAAATGTTTGAGAAGTTTTCTCTCTGGCTCCGCGGCCTCCCGGGCGGAGCCTGCGAGTTGAATGTGGAGGATCCGGGAGGCTACGGCTTCCAGCTAAATGCTCAAAGGCTGGAGGCCGTAGTATGGGAGTTCCTCCAGGACCGAGTCGGGTCGGCCCCGGTTAGGCCGAACTGGTTTCAGTTTCGGTCAGACCGGGCCGTGGTGGCGGAAATTCTTCGTCTCTACCGCTACCACGGCGGCCGGGGCCTGGTTGCCATTGTGGCCGAGGAAGATACCCACGGTCACGACGGCGAAGCGCTTCAGTTGGTCGAGGCCCTCCAAGCCGAAATCGGCCAAGAGAATGTTCTCCTAGCCGATCCGGCCTGGATTGAGCCGGATAAAGATAAAAATATTCTCGGCCAAGAGGTGGCTGTGGCCTTCCGGGACGTCACAGTCCCCACCTTGGTTCGGGAATATTTAGACCACGGGGTCCCTCTCGAGGGTTTTTTGGCCTTGGCCCGTGAGGGCCGGGTCATTAATCCGTTGGGGCTGACCCCGGCCGGCACTCGGTCGGCCATGGTGGTTTTAAGTCGGGAAAGGTCCCGGCTTCCACGGCTGGTGCGCCAATTGAGTTTGGGCGCCTGGCCGCTGGAGCCTCTTGCTGGGGACGTAGCCCGAAACCCGGACGGCTATGTCCTCAAGCATGAAGGGACCTACTCCGGAAAGGGGATCCTCATCGGGGGTCTCCACGATGCCGAGATTCAAGAGGTCTTGGCTAGTGGAGCCTTCGAGGGCTGGGTCGTTGAGCGTAAGCTCGACCCGAGCCTTTGGTCCGATGAGTTTACCTTTTTGGAAGCCGGTCAGCTCCAGCGCCGGCTAGAAACCTTGGATCTCAGGGTTTTCGTGACCGACAAAGGTTGTCCCGGCTTCCTTTGTCGGTTTAATGAGAGGCCCCCGACCAACGTTGGATCCGGGGGCGGGGTTCAGGGTTTTGTAGTAGTGCCCGACCGCAGGGCAGCCCGAGCCCTGCGGGAGTGGTACCGCCAAGCACTCGAGAAACTTGGGCCGGCCGAGCTGGAAGAGTTGGAGGTGAGGCTGGTGAGCCTCGCCCGGGAATTGGGCCATTGGTATTTACTTGGCCCAATCCGGGGGACACTTGAACCCCGGATCTTAACACGGGCTGGGTTTGGTATCTCAGAAAGTATGCGCGTCAGCTCTGGCAGGCCTGCTTCTGGCTTTGCCAGAACTGGCGCGAGCTCGGGATTGAGCTCGACGAGGGTGTGGCCGGCCTCGTTGAGCTTCAGCCGTTCATTGGCCAACCAGCTTTGCTGGCTGCTGACCTTCTGGTCGCGGCCGGGACAAGCTGGTTTCATAAATAGTGGACACCAAAGGGGCCCGGACCCTAGGTTTTCAATATTGCTTCAATCAAGGGTCCGGGCTCAAATATAAAATTAATTGTTGGAGGATGAAAAACAAAATCCAACTAAAAGTCAATAATGATTGGTGGAAAAATGCTTTTGGCGATTTGTATTTGATTACTGATGCCAGAAGCGTTAATAATCAAGCCCTAACTAAAAAAGAGGTGGATTTTATTATAAAAGCTTTGGGACTGAAAAAGAAAGATTTGCTTTTGGATTTGTGTTGCGGTCATGGCCGGCATTCTTTGGAATTGGCAAAAAGGGGTTATAGAGTAAAAGGTTTAGATTATTCCAAAGTTCTGATTGAAAAAGGTAAAACTGCGGCCAAAAAGCAAAAGTTAACTATTGAATTTAGGCAAGGAGATGCTAGGAATTTGCCTTATAAAGACGAATTTTTTGATGGAGTGATAATGATGGGTAATAGTTTTGGTTATACCGTTGAGCCGGCTGACGACAGAAAAATTTTACAGGAAGTTTATCGGGTGTTGAAACCGGCCGGCAAATTTTTACTTGATATTACTAATGGCGAGTATGTTTTAAAGCATTTGAGTCCTGTTGCTTGGCACAAAGCGACCGATGATCTTTATGTTTTACGAAAGAAAGAATACAGTCAAGAATTCAAGGGGATTGTGGCCAAGGAAATTGTTTTGTCTACTCAAAAGGGTTTGCTTAATGAATTAGATTATTTTGAAAGAATATATAGCCAGACAGAGATTTCTCGCTTGTTAGAAGAAAACGGCTTGAGGGTTTTGGCAATCCATTATAATTTGACTTCTAAAAAAGAAAATCTTGGCTTTATGACTAGTCGTTTAATGGTAGTTTCCCAAAAGATATGAGGAAAAGAACAATTTTATTTATCAATTCAGGCTCAAGATTAAAAGAGTTTACCCTCCAAAAAGCCAAAGAGATGGGCTTGAATTTAGTTTTGGTGAATAATTCTTTGACTTGGCAAAAACCCTATGTTGATTATTTTATCCAAGCTGATACTTACAGTCATCAAGAGGTTCTAAGAAAAACGGAAGAGTTTGCGAAAGATCATTCGGTGGATGGTGTGATTACCTTTTGGGAAAGGGATGTGGTTTTGGTTGTTAAAGTAGCTCAAATATTGGGCTTGCCTGGAATGTCAGTAGAAGCAGCCCAACGGGGAAGAAATAA
>CAYTKG010000074.1:0-2743 GCA_964438335.1 uncultured Candidatus Saccharibacteria bacterium
ATTTTTCAATTAATTCTTCCCCGGCCGCCCCTGTTTCTTTGATTTCTAAATCTTCAACCAAATGATCGGCCCTAAATCTCTTGTGGCATTTTTTACAATCAACCAAGGGATCGGTAAAACCTTCAACATGGCCCGAGGCCTCCCAAACCCTGGGATGAGTGATAATCGCGCCATCAATTCCTACCACCTTGTCCCGGGAATCAACCATTTCCCGCCACCATTCTTTTTTAATATTATTTTTTAATTCAACCCCTAAAGGACCATAATCATAAAATCCGGTAATCCCGCCGTAGATTTCTGAATTTTGAAAAACAAATCCTCTCCTTTTACAAAGCGATACAATTTTTGCTAATAAATCCATACAAAGTAAATCTCAAGCCCTAAAATACCAAATAACAAAGGAATTTCAGGCGCCAAATAATCTTTTGGCTTTTAATTATTTGTTGGCTTTTAATTATTTGGAATTTGTGATTTGGTTCCGGATTTGGGATTCCTATTGAACAATTCCTTGCTCGGGATTGACGGCCGAGTCATCGGGTAAGCTGGTATCAACGGCCGGCGTCAAGGCCTCCAAGCCCCTTTCGGTAAACTGATCATCTCCCAAAGCCCTGGCCTCATTAATTAAAGTAGCCACCAAACCTTGCTGGTTTTTGGTCGGCGTAAAAGCTACCTGAAAAGCGATTGACTTTTGAGGAAATAAAGTTCCGGTTCCGGCTGGCAAGAAACCAATATCCCAAAGAATTTCGCCCGACTCAGAATCAAAAGTAAATTTTTCTTTTTCCTCTTCGGGAAAAATCTTACCCGTTAACTTTACTCCATGAGGCAAAATCGCTCTCATTTTAACATTATCAACGTCATTATAATAATTTTTAATCTGCCAAATAATAGTATAAGTGGTCTCTTCACCTATTTTCGGAGGAATAGGACCTGAATTGCCAAAAACTTCATCCTGAAAATAACCCCGCTGGCTGATTTCTAATTTTGAATTAATTTTTGTCTCAAATTCCTCTTCAATCTGAAAAAGGGAAATTTTGTTTTTGAGAACGAAATTTTTGTCCTCAGAACTTTTTATTTCCCAATTCTTTTTTAGGCCTATCCAAAATTCCACTTTTCCTTCCTCTTCCGGTGGCAAGTATCTCAATTCTGATAAATCTCGCCAATCCCAAAGAATTGATTTGTCCGGAAGGTTGACTCGGCCAGACTTAGAATTAATGCTTTGAAAATCAAAAGGTCCTTCTAGCCTGGTTACTAAAAATAAGTTTTCAAAGGCCTCTTCCCCAATATTCCTGAAAAAAATTTCATAATGAAGCAGTTCACCGGGATTAGCCACATAATCGGAAGAACCGTTAATCGCTTGATAAAGAGAAAGATGAGGCCTGACAATCTCTACTCCTCTGGCTGCTTCTTTTAAAAGAAAAAATCTGTTTCCTATCCAAATACCAAGCCGAGCCCTGAAAATCTTTTTACCGCCGATTTCTCCGGAAATAATACCCGAAACCTCAATCCTTCCCCCTTCGGCCTTGTTTAACAATTTAATTCTCCATTCGTCTTTCTCGATTCCAACCGGCTTTGAATTCAAAAACTCAAAGTCAAGCGGATATTCAATTTTAACCGTTAAATCGGAAAGGGGAAAATCTAAATTAGAAAAGTAATTCAAGTAAACTTTTATTTCCTTGCCGGCCGCGATTTTAGAAGGAAAATCAAAACCAAAAGTAACCGGCAAACTTTCCAATCTAGTTGAAAAAGTGCTGTTGGATTCGTAAAAGGCTTTCAGGTTTTTAGGCCGATAATTCAAGATTGCTTTGGCTGTCTTGATTTCTCCTTCTTTGCCAAAAATTCTGGTCTTGAATGTCAAAATCTCTTCTTGGCCGGGATAAAGATCGGGTAGATTCTTAACAACTCTTTCTGACTGGTCTTCGGCTAATAAAGAACCGTCAGGGTATTCAAAAGCAAGTTCCAACTCTTCTAACCTTACATTGCCGTTATTTTTGTACTTAACCATATATTCAATTTCCTCGCCGGCCCGGCAGGTTTCCGGACCCAAAACCTCTAATTTTAAAATTTCTTTAGAAAAAATCTGCCTTCGATAAAGCCAAAAGGAAACACCAACTAAACCTATTAAAAAAATGATAAAAAAAGTGAAAATTTTCTCTTTCATCTTTTTCATTATATTGGAAAACTAATCTGAAGTAAATACGCGAAGAGAACTTAAGGCCATTACAAAGTAACAAGAACTAATCAGCGCCCAGGAGCAATAAAAGAAAGATAAAAATCCAAAGCTTCTTTCAAAGACAAAAGATACTTTTTCTTAACTTTTATTTTTGACAAACGAGAAAAATCCTTTTTCAAAATTTCTCTTAAAAACTTGACGGCATTAACATTGACTTTTAAAACTTCCAGATTTTTATTTTGAGAGCAAGAAGGACAAACAAGACCGCCCCGATGGGAAAAATAAAGGTTTTGGGGCTTTAATTTTGCTCTACAAACTGAACATTGATAGAGCTCGGGTCGATAACCCAAAACCGAAAGCAGATTCCAGGAAAAATAAAGATAGAGTAGTGCGTAATGAGTAACGGGCAAAGAATGGTTATCAAGCCGGTAAAAGACTTCATCTAAAAGCTGCCAGATTTTTTTGTCTTTTTCTTGACCCTTTAAAAGAATATCGGCAATTTCAGAAATTTGGTGGGCGATTTTCAATCTTTCCAAATCTTTTTTTAGATTCTTAAAATCATTAATTAGAGCG
>CAYTKG010000075.1:0-2479 GCA_964438335.1 uncultured Candidatus Saccharibacteria bacterium
AGAAAATTTGTCAAAAAGGAGAAAATTGGTTAAATTTAAAGAATGAAGCAGGAAATGAATATCAAGAAAACAGATTTTGATTGGACAGCATTTTGGCAAGGACAATCTCGGTTATGGATAAAAATGTCCTCTTGGTATGAACATTGGCTTTGTCTTCGGCTTTTTAAGGATTTAAAGATTAAAAGCTGTTTAGAACTTGGCGGCGGGCCCGGTTATTTGGCTAAATTAGTAGCCAAAAAATTGCGATGTCAATTAACTTTGGTGGAGAATAATCCCGAGGCTTATAAGCTTTTTAAAAAAGTTTCCAATTTTGGCGATTACATTATTGAAAATTTTTTTGACTACGAACCCTTGGAAAAATTTGATCTTGTTTTTAGTTTCGGCGTGATTGAACACTATCCAAACAGGGAAAAACGGCTCGAAGTGATTAATCTTCACAAGAACTTATCCAAGAAATACGTTGCTATTTTTGTTCCCAAGGATTCTTTTCTCGTCCGGCACTTTTTTCACTTTCCAGAAAATAAAGGTTTTGAAAAACTTTATACTAAAAAAGAACTTGAAAACGAATTGAGAGAAGTTGGGCTTAAAATTTTAAAGTTCGGCCAGAACTTTCATGCCATTGGTTTTTTGGCCAAAATTCCTAGTTAGAAACTTGAAAGAAATTTAAAGCAAAGGTCGTCTTTTCCGTTAATAATAAACAGATTTAGATAAAATATGCCTTGGAAATGCAAATTTTGTGGCAGGTGGAATGGCAATGATAATTGGGATACTTGTGTTCAGTGCGGAGCGCGCAGGGAAAGGGAAGAGGAGGAATCCGATTCAAAAGAAGAAGACAAAGATTAGCCAAAATTTATCGATGAATTTACGGACGTCCGAGGTCGGTTTTTAAAAATAAAGGTAAATTGAGAAAAAGTTTTCCACAGGTTTTAAGTTTTTGGATTCTGGATTTTTAATTTCAACCCGAGAATACTTCTCGGGTTTTGATATTAGCGATTGTCTCTGTAATATTCTTCTATTATTAGTTAAGGTATATAATAGGAGAATCTGATTAAGTCCAAAATATGAATTTTCCCAAGGATTCACGAACCAATTGGCAGCATATTTTTTTTCTTTTGGTTTTAGCTCTTTTTCTGGCTGAAGGAATTTTAATTAATCGTTCCCGGTGGTTATCAAAGAAACAAATGGGGACGATACCGGCAGTTGATTTTACGGAATACAGAAAGAGCGAAGAAAAAAAAGAGGAGATTGGGGTTGAAGAAGGAGAGATGGAAGGCGAGTCGGAAATAGAGCCATCCGAAGCCGAGTCAGAAAAAAACGATTTAATTCGGGAAATTGTTTTTCCTCAATTTCCTGAAAATCAAATTAAGAAATACAAGGTGCCCCAAGAATCTGATATTGAATATCAAACCGAAGGGGTAAGTTTTAAAATTAACTATTTAGTTGACGAGAGAAATAGGCCCGTTCGTTTAGATATTAATAATAAAGGCAAAATAGTTTATGCCTTAAAAACAGGTCAGATTACCAGTTTATTGTCTTTCAGTTATCAAAATCACCGCTATCTTGTTCTTAACGATCTCAGCGAGGGGACTGATTGTTGCGGCGAAGCAGATATTTTTCATTTGGACGAAGACAATAATTTGAAGCTCATTAAATACTTTTTTATCGGCGAGCTTTCAGCCATTTCTCCCCAAGATTTTTTTATCAAGAATAAAAAACTTTATTTAGGTGTGGATGATTGCCGATTTCGTTTCTTTTGTGTTCATCGTTTAGAAGGCGGCAATGTCTGTTTCCGTCAATACTATTTAGTAGAGGGTGATAATTTACTTTTAAAGAATAATAATTTTAAGGAAAACTATATTTCAACAGCCCAGAAGTGCGATAAGGCCTTAGAGGAAAAATACGAAGAAATTAAAACCAAAGTAGCTAAGGGGGAAGAAGCAGTTTCCTCTTTGAAATTCAGCTTTTGGTTTCCGGACTTAACCTGTAAAGTGGTGAATTATCTTCTTGCCGGCGAGGAAGAACTAGCTTGGAAGAATTTTGAAGAAACTTTTAAGAAATTTGAATCAATTTCTCCGGATTTGGTTTACAGCGGTGTAGATTTTCCTTGCGCCTCGATGACAAAAGGAGTTTTGAGTCCCGAAGAAATTAAACAGGAAATCATTTCTAAGATGTAGTTTTTTTAAAAAACAAAAGTCCTCTTGTACAAGAGGACTTTGCGGAAAGAAACTACATTTCTTTCCTTCTGCGGATGGGGGAGACGAGATGCTCCCGGATTTCTATGGGAATGGGAACACCTTTTTTGGTTTTGATCTCCCTGGTGGCGTCAAGGTGCTCCTTCTGCCGCGAAATGGCAGCCGCGTACCCCAGCGGGGTATCAGGGAAAGTCTCTGATTCCCAGCCACACGTTTTACAACGGACCACCCACTCATACATCAAATTCACCTCCTTCTCTTTTTATGACTATAGAATACCATAAATT
>CAYTKG010000076.1:0-2426 GCA_964438335.1 uncultured Candidatus Saccharibacteria bacterium
TTGATAAAAAACAAAGAGGATTTGCGCTTACCCACCTAATTATTAGTATTGGCATAACGATTTTACTTGTTGGAGTGTTATACTTTTGGGCTGGCAACACATTGCAGTTTGGCGGTTTGTCAAAAAAGAGCGCGCCTCCGTCGAGTCCTCCTGAAGAACAAGTTGAAAAGTCCCCTGAAGCACCCCCTGAAGCACCTAAAACAAAGGAGCAGGAGTTGTCCAAATCCAAAGAAAAATCTGAAGAAAAATCTGAAGAAGAACCGTCAGTGCCGGAAACGCCCAAAAAGGAGTCAGAAATAAAGAGCGAGGAGGCCTTGGAATATCAAAGACAAGACATATCTTTTTTAAAATTTGTTTCCAGCGAGAATTGTATGTATTTTTTGGATCCTGATGAAATAAAAGAATTGAAGGAACTGAATGTTAACGGCATTAGAATTTGCCCCCTTTACAGCATTTTGCCAGATGGAGGTCTTAAAGAAGATGTGCCGGAATTTCTGATAGTTAGTTTAATTAAGAAAGCCCATCAAGCGGGTTTGGCAGTTTTTTTGGAAGTTAATTTCGCCGGTGCGCCGGGAGATAACGAATTTGGCGGCTTCCCGCATTTAACAGAACCTTTTTTTGTTGAAAAAATCTATGATATCGCTTCTCATTGGGCGAAAATTGCCGAAAAAGAGAATGTTGAATTTTATTCTCCCTTGAACGAACCCAACGCCACCTTTGCCAATGAAAACTTGGTTGATCAGTGGGTTGAAAAATCCCAAGATTTAAGGTCCTTTTTTTCTGGAAATTTAGTTTTGAAATTTGCCGACATTGGCCCTGAGAATGTTGGAAATATAAGGGGATATGATTATTTGGCTTTTGACATAATGTGGGGAGATGCGAGATATGATGAATTAAGAAATCATTTAAACATAGCGGTTAATAAAGCCGACAATTTAAGAGAAAAATACAATTTAAAGGGTTTCTTTTTTGGAGAATTAGGAGCCGAAAGGTCAATGGTTTCAAAGGATACGCAGACTGAAATTTTCAAAACAATTTTTCAAGAAACCTGGGGAAAAGTTGATGGATACTGCTTTTTGGGCTGGTCGAGTTTAGAATTTAAATTCAAAGACAATGAAGCGGCAAAAGAAATAATCAAAAATTGGTATAAAAAATAAAATGCCCCAACTCTGTTTTATTGAAATTTAGTTTAGGATGAAGTTGAGGGAAAGCAACTGGTCAATTTTAGGCAAGGCATTTAAAGGAATAAATGAGGATTAAAATTTTTAAGGTTAAAGCAAAATCAATTTTTACTCGAACAAAAATTCCTGGGGCAAAGTGGGTGCTTAATCAATATGTTGGCTGTTCTCATTCTTGCTTGTATTGCTACGCTAAATTTATGGGCCAATGGCGGCCGGATAATTACGGAAAATGGGGCAGTTGGACGGAAGTAAAAGTGAATGCTCCAGAACTGGTAAAAGGAAAATATGTTGATGGTGGAGTTTATATGAGTTCTGTTTCCGATCCTTACCAGCCCATTGAAAAGAAATTGAAATTGACTCGCCAGGTTTTGGAAAATCTGGATAAAAGAATTAAACTTTCCATTCTTACTAAATCAGATTTGGTTTTGCGAGATATTGATATTTTTAAAAAGTTTAAAGATATTGAAATTGGTTTAACAATAAATAGTTTTAATGGGCGTTTAAAAGATATTTTTGAGCCGTTTTCGCCGACAAATGAAAAGAGAATAAGAGCTTTAAAAATTCTTAAGGAAAATAAAATAAAAACTTATACTTTTGTTAGTCCGATAATTCCCGGATTGATAGATTTAGAAGGCATTATTAAAGAAACCAGAGATTTTACTGATTTTTATTGGTTTGAAATGATTAATATGCGGCTGGCCGGCAGAGAGTTTGCTAAAGTTTTAAGAAAAGAATTTCCTGAAAGTTTTGAAATTCTAAGGGATAAAAGGAAATTTGATAAGTTTATAGAAAAATATAAGGGCATTATTGACTCGAAAAAAATAAGTGTTCGGGGGATAGAAATCCATTAACAAACAAGCTTTGAAAAAATATAAAATATTCTTATATTCTTGAGAATTAGCGAAAAGTTAGATACCGGAAATTAATTAAGAAATAAAAAATTAAAAATGGAAAATAAACAAATAAAGGTAGTTAATATGGAGAGATCGAGACGGTTTAATAAAAAACAAAAAGGATTTGCGTTTGTACACTTGATTATTGGCATTGGCATAATAATTTTGTTTGCTGGAATGTTATATCTTTGGGTTGGCAATACATTGCAGTTTGGCGGTTTGTCAAAAAAGAGTGTGTCTCCATCGGAACCTCCTAAAGAGCAAGTTGAAAAGTCTCCTGAAACATCCTCTGAAACATCTAAAATAGAGGAGCAGAAGTTGTCCAAAACCAAAGAAAAATCTGAAGAAAAAT
>CAYTKG010000077.1:0-2403 GCA_964438335.1 uncultured Candidatus Saccharibacteria bacterium
AGAAAGCTTTCAAGAGAAAGAGGCCAGAGAAAAGCTCTTCTGAAATCGCTGGCAAGAGCCCTTTTTTTGCGCGAACGAATTAAAACCACTGAAGCGAAAGCCAAAGAAGTTTCTATTTTTGCCCAGAAGTGTATTACCAAGGCCAAGAAAGGAGATTTGAGCGCCAGAAGGCATTTGGCCCGTTTTTTCTCAAAAGAAGTAGTCAAAAAATTAGTTGACGATCTTGGCAAAAGATATAAAGATAGGCCAGGTGGATATACCAGAATCGTGAAGCTCGGCCCAAGGAAATCAGATGGGGCGAAAATGGCGATAATAGAATTGGTTGAATGATTTATTGTCTCACCATTTTGGTCTGCTGATTTTTTAACAATATAACAATACAACAATTTGATAATATGGCAATTATAAAGAGAGATACCCATACAATCGATGCCGCCGGAAAGATTTTGGGAAGATTAGCGACCAAAATTGCTATTTTACTGCGCGGCAAGCACAGACCAGATTTTGTTCCCAACCAAGACATGGGTGATTTTGTCGTAGTTAAGAATGTTGATAAAATTAAATTCACTGGTAAAAAAATGGAACAAAAGAAATATTATCGTCATTCCGGTTATATTGGCAGCCTGAAGGAAACTCCTCTTAAAAAGATTTTTGAGCGGGACCCGGGTAAGGTTTTAAAAATAGCTGTCTTTGGTATGTTGCCAAAGAATAAATTAAGATCGAAGCAGATAAAAAGATTAAAGATAGAGAAGAGAAAGCCGAAGGTTGGAAGTTAATCTTCGTTTTCTAATTAAGATTTATGGTTACAACCAAAAAAACAACTAAAGAAAAAGCAAAAACGACAAAAGCGACAAAAACAGCAAAGGCAACAAAAACGATAAAAGCGAAAAAAACGGCAAGAGCAACGAAGGCGATAAAGAAACCAAAAACGAAAAAAAAGGTAAAGGCGGCGGAGACAAAAGTCACCAAGGCCGCAGAGACGGTGAAGACAGCAAAAACGGCAAGGATGGCGAAACCAAAGAAGACAGTGAAAACCGTGAAAAGAGCGATTAAAGGGATTAGATATTGGGAGGGGGTAGGAAGAAGGAAAACGGCAGTAGCTCGGGTGAGAATTTTTACTCGCGGCGAAAAAGAATTTTTGGTTAACGAAAAGAAACTGAGCAATTACTTTTCTATTTCTTTTTTGGACGAAAAAGCTATTTTGCCCTTGAAGCTTTTAAAATTACTGGACAAGTTTAGGATTACAGTCAAGGTAAGAGGTGGTGGAGTCGATGCTCAAGCAGAGGCAATTAGGCATGGTTTGAGTCGCGCTTTAATTAAATTCAATCCCAATTTCCGTAAGAAATTAAAAAAAGCTGGTTTTTTAACCAGGGATTCGAGGATGAAAGAGAGAAAGAAATTCGGCCTTAAACGCGCCCGTCGCGCTCCTCAGTGGCAGAAGCGATAGAGCCTCTTGTCGATTTTGAGTTTAAAAGTTAGAGCAATTTCTCAGAGACAAAGAAATTGCCTTTGTTTAAAAGATATAATTTTTTGTCTCTTTGACTGAAATAAATTTTAGGAGATTTTTCCCCGAGAGAATCATTAGAGGAAAAATCAACCAAATTCCAAATTTGAATTTCATCTCTATCATCGATTTCAATGATTTTTATTTCTGAGTCAGCGTTAAATATTAAATAATGAGAAGTAAGCCAGAATACCTGGCCTATTTTTTTTGAAAATCTTGTTAAAAATAGTTTACTACCGATTGCCTTTGAGGGTTGTTCTACCCTTTCTTTTAAAAAGAGAACCCAGATTTCAGAATTATTGCTAAGACAAACTTTTTTTGAGTCAGGCGAAATTTTCAAGAATTTGATTTTTTCGCCGATTTCACCGAATTTCCTCGTATTTTCATCAAAAAAGAACAGTTTTTCACCTTGTTTAAGAAAAATATATGGATTCAAGACCTCGAGCTGATAATTCGTTTTCTCAATGACAATGGGTTCAAGATTTAATTTTTGTGGGTTATTGCCAGAGAGGTTGTTTTTTTGCAAAAAGCCATCTTTTGATAACCAAATGATATTATTGTTTGAAATTTTGTAGGCCAATCCTTGTTTTAGAATTGCCTTTTCGTTTTCTTCGTTAAGATTTTTTTCAAAAAGAACCAGAGATTCTCCCTCGATTTTTGTGAAAAATAATTTTTCAGGATTGGTTGGATGAAAAGAAAAATCCTTAGATTCTTCTAGGAAATCAAGAAAAGTTAAAGAAGAAAAACCTTGTTTTGTTTCTAAAAGAAAGTATTTTTTTTGATTCTCAGCCTCTGTTTCTAAAATGACTCGTTTTGAATCTGGCGACCAAGTTAGATTTAAAAGAACGGCCCCTGTTTTTGCGATTTCTTTTTCATCGACTAAACGGCTTTTTAATCCT
>CAYTKG010000078.1:0-2236 GCA_964438335.1 uncultured Candidatus Saccharibacteria bacterium
GCTTAGCCCTTTTTGGAATAGGAAAAGCTGTTGGTAAAGAGAGAGCCAAAGAAGCGGCTAGAAGGTCTCTTTCTTCTCCTTTGCTTGATTTGTCTTGTAAAGGAGCAAAAGGGATCTTGTTTAATATTTCCGGCGGCAAAGATATTAGTTTATCCGAGATAGATGAAGCGGCAAAAATTATAACCCAAGAAGTTTCTCCCGAAGCAAAAGTAATTTTTGGAGCGATTCAGGACGAAAAATTAAAAAAAGGAGAGATAAAAGTAACAGTCATTGCTACAGGATTTTAATATCTAAATTTTTCTTGTTTTTTTGTTGGAGCTAAGTTATCCACAATTTCGCGGGGTTGACCCGCTTTTCTTATAAGTTAAAATACAATAACATTTATTTCTAATTCTCGCAGATTTTTTAAGAAGACCGATGAAGGGAAATTCTTTTTTAGTTAGAGGAGGTTAAATCAAGCAAATTTGTTTAATTTATTTTTATGATAAATAAAATTACCAAGGTTCGAAAAAGAGACGGTCAGTTGGTTGATTTTGACCAGGTAAAAATTACCGAGGCCATATTTAAGGCGATAACCGCCACGGGTCAGGGTGACGGAAAACGAGCAAAAAAACTTTCCGATAGGGTGGTGAAAATTTTAAATAGGCGATTTAAAAAAAACGAAATTCCTCAAGTAGAACAAATTCAAGATATCATTGAAGAGATTTTAATCTTAGAGGGACTGGTAGAAACCGCCCGTGCTTACATTTTATATCGAGAACAAAGAAGAAGAATACGAGAGGCGGCGGTAGTGATTGACGAATCAAATGAACGAATCGATAAGTATTTGAAAGAACTTGATTGGCAGGTTTATGAAAATGCCAACATGACTTTCTCTTTGCAGGGATTAAATCAGTACGCAATCGCCGATATTTCCAAAAAATATTGGCTAGACAAAATTTATCCAAAAGAAATAAGAGAGGCGGCTCTTAACGAAGATTTTCATATTCATAATTTAGAAAGTATTAGTACTTACTGTTGCGGATGGGACCTCTACGATTTGTTGAAACGGGGATTTAGAGGGGTGCCGGGAAAGATAGAATGTCGTCCGGCAAGACATTTCCGCACCGCCTTGGGACAGTTGGTAAACTTTTTTTATACTCTTCAGGGAGAAAGCGCGGGAGCGCAGGCGGTTTCCAATTTTGATACTCTTTTGGCTCCTTTTATTCGTTATGACGGGTTAAGTTATCCCCAAGTAAAGCAGGCAATGCAGGAATTTTTATATAATTGTATGGTGCCGACCCGGGTTGGTTTTCAAACCCCTTTTTTAAACGTTACCCTTGATATAAAACCGCCTTCTTTTTTAGCTAAACAACCGGTAATCATTGGCGGAGAACCCCAAAAAGAAACATATGGTGAGTTTCAAGAAGAGATGAATATGTTTACTCGGGCTTTTTACGAAGGATTAATGGAGGGCGATGCTAAGGGAAGGCCTTTTACTTTTCCTATTCCGACGGTTTCTATCACAAAAGATTTTGATTGGAACAATCCCAATTTGGATGTTCTTTGGGAAGCAACCGCTAAATACGGAGTTAATTATTTCCAAAATTTTATCCAATCGGATATGAATCCGGAAGATTTTAGGAGTATGTGTTGCCGGCTTCGTCTATCAAATAAAGAACTTTATCTGAGAGGCGGAGGGCTTTTTGGAAGTCAGCCCCTTACTGGTTCAATCGGCGTGGTAACCATAAATATGCCAAGGATTGGCTATCTTTCTAAGACCAAAAAAGAATTTTTTGAAAGATTAGGTCATTTAATGGATTTGGCAAAAGAAAGCTTGGAAATTAAGAGAAAGGCTTTGGATAATTTTATTGAAAAAGGACTTTATCCTTACTCAAGGTTTTATTTAGCTTCTGTTAAGAAAATGCGAAATTCTTATTTCGGAAATCATTTTTCAACGATTGGATTGATAGGAATGAACGAAGCTCTTTTGAACTTTTTAGGAGAGAATATAGCTTCTAGGCGGGGGAAGAAATTTACTCTTGAGGTTTTGGATTTTATGAGAGAGCGACTGATAAAATATCAAAAAGAAACCGGCAATTTATATAATCTTGAAGCGACGCCCGGTGAAGGCACCAGTTACAGACAAGCAAAAATAGATAAAGAAAAATACCCGGATATTATCACCGCCGGAACAAAAGAAGAACCCTATTATACTAATTCCACCCAATTGCCGGTTAATTATACCGATGATGTT
>CAYTKG010000079.1:0-2217 GCA_964438335.1 uncultured Candidatus Saccharibacteria bacterium
TTATTCATTAGCGGTTTTCTTGGTTATATTAAATGGGAGCTGAATCTTTTGGCGATTTTGGTTTTGATGGTTTTTTGGTTGGTTACTCTTTATAACGGCTTGGTTAAACTCCGGAGCCGGGCAAAAGAGGCTTTTTCCGATATTGAGGTTCAATTGAAAAGGAGACACGACTTAATTCCGAATTTAGTGGAAACAGTAAAAGGTTATGCTGCCCACGAAAGAGAAGTTTTTGAGAGAGTGACAGAAGCAAGATCAAAGGCGATGGGGGCTAAAACAATAGGAGAAAAAATTCAGGCCGAAAATAATCTTTCTAAAGCCTTAATGAATCTTTATGCTGTTTCCGAGAATTACCCGGAATTGAGAGCTTCAACCAATTTCTTAGAACTACAGAGAGAATTAAGAGATACTGAGGATAAAATTCAGGCAGCCCGGAGATTTTATAATACGAATGTGAGAGATTTGAACATTAAAATTGAAAGTTTTCCAGGAAATATCGTTGCTTCCACTTTTGGCTTCAAAAAGATGGAATTTTTTGAAATAGAAGAACCGACAGAAAAAGAAGCCCCAAAAGTTCAGTTTTGATAATCAAAACTGAACTTTGTAAAATCCCAATGACAAAATCCAAATGCCAAATCCCTGATACTACAAACCCTTATGGATTTAAGTACGGGGCAAGCAATGTCAAATAACTAAATGCCAAAAAGATTTTGGAATTCAGATTTTAGGTTTTATTTGACATTTGAGCTTTGGCATTTGATATTTTAAAGTGGCTACCCTTTATACTTTAGCCGAATCAAATATTCGCAAGACCTGGTTTTATTTGGTTAGTTTTTTGACCCTGGTGATTTTGATTGGTTGGCTTATTTCTTATTATTTTGAGAGCCCGGTTCTCTTTTGGGCCGCTTTTTTAATCAGTATTTTGACTAGTGTTGGGTCTTTTTGGTTTTCTGATAAACTTGTTTTGGCAATGAGTCGAGCCAAACCAATTAGCAAGGAGGATAATCCGGAATTATATCGTTTGGTGGAGAATCTTTGTATTGCGGCCGGCTTGCCTTTGCCCAGAATTTACATTATTGAAGATGCTTCGCTTAATGCTTTTGCCGCCGGCCGTGATCCCAAGCATTCAGTAATAGTAGTCACCCGGGGTCTTCTTGAAAAACTGGAAAGAGTAGAATTGGAAGGCGTGATTGCCCATGAATTGTCTCATATTGGCAATCGCGACACTCTTTTGGCAACGGCGGTTGTGGTTTTGGTTGGTCTTGTGGTGAGATTGACAGATATTTTCTTTAGAATGAGATTTCGGGGCCGGGCTAGGGGAAAAGACAAAATTCCTCTAATCTTTTTTGCCGTTTCCCTAATCTTTCTTATCTTGGCTCCTTTTTTAGCTCAATTGATAAGATTGGCCATTTCTAGAAAACGGGAATTTTTGGCCGATGCCAGCGGTGCTCTTTTGACAAGATATCCCGAGGGATTAGCTAGGGCTTTGGAAAAGATTTCTCGGGATACCAAATCTTTAAAGACGGCCAGCAATGCTACTGCCCATTTGTTTATCGTTAATCCTTTTAAAGGAAAAGAAGCAGTTAGTTGGTTTACCAAGCTTTTTTCTACCCATCCGCCGGTTGAAGAAAGAATTAAAGCCCTTCGCGACCTTAAAATATGAAATGTCCCTATTGTCAAACAAAATTAGAAAAAGCAATTTTGAGTAATGTCGAGGTGGATTTTTGTCCTGTTTGTTTAGGAATGTTTTTTGAAAAAGACGAGTTGCGGATCGCCAAAGACGAAAAAGACAAAAATTTGGTTTGGTTGGATATTGATCTTTGGCAGGACAAAAAGAAATTTAAGATTGCCAAAGGTGGGCTTTTGTGTCCTTGTTGCCAGACGCCGTTTTATACAGTCAATTATGGAAATTCTGAAATTAAAGTGGATATCTGTCCTGTTTGTCAGGGAATTTGGTTGGACAGGGGAGAGTTTAAAAAAATTATTGATTATTTGAAAGAAAAGGCAAAACTTGAAATTTTGGAGAACTATTTCAGAAATTTTATAGAGGAAATAACCGAAATTTTTGTTGGCCCAGATACTCTCAAAGAAGAAATTTTAGATCTTTTAGCTATTTTGAAAGTTCTTAATTATAAATTCGCGGTTCAATTGCCGACTTTAACCAAAATAATTTTAGATATGCCAAAATAGTTATATGGCAATTATTTATCTTTATTATTT
>CAYTKG010000080.1:0-256 GCA_964438335.1 uncultured Candidatus Saccharibacteria bacterium
GGCTAAAAAAAGGGAGAAATTGACTATTGTTCCTCTTTCGTGCTATACTAAAGGTCCTTGGATAAAGATAGAAATTGCTTTAGCCAAGGGAAAAAAGGAGTTTGAAAAAAAAGAAGCGAAAAAGAAAAAAGAACTGGCAAGAGAAATAGAAAGAGAATTGACAAGGGGATGAAGTGATTCGACGGAATTGCTCTTTAAAAACGGCAAGCCGAGTTTGACTCAAACTCGAACCAGCTAAAAACTGGTCCGCTACTGA
>CAYTKG010000080.1:266-2137 GCA_964438335.1 uncultured Candidatus Saccharibacteria bacterium
GGAAAACAGAGTCAAAAAAGAACTGACGAATCTCAAGTAGATTTCGCCGTCAATTACGCTTTGGCGTAATCGGCCATTCACCAGGCTTTTTCCCGATGAAGCTTGGTGGGTGAGAACAGAGTCGGGACATCAGAAGTTTTGTTGGTCAGCAAAACTTCGGCGTTTTTTTTGACCAAACAAAGGTGAAGAAAGTCTTGACAGTTAGACTCACCTTTGTCTATTAACTGTCTAAGCTTGTAGATCGTTTTTAAAGACCTTTTCCGGACGGGAGTTCGCTGCTCCCCATCTCCACATCTTCCTTCTTTTGATGTTATAATCGGTTTTAATGTTAAGCTTCCTTTTTCCTCGCCGATGTCTTGGTTGTGGTAAAAAAGGAGTCTATTTTTGTTCTGAATGCCAGCTTAAAATAAAATTGCTTTATCCCCAGATTAAATTTGGTGTTTATCCTCTTGATTTTTTGGTTTCTGTTTTTCCTTATCAAGGAATTATTCGTCGGGCGATTTTAAAATTAAAATATCAATTTATTTATGACCTTGGTGATGAGTTAGTAGACTTAACAGTTCGATTAATCAAACAAAATTTGTTCGAATATTCAAACAATCTAAATTTAGTACCTGTTCCTCTTCATTGGTATCGCCAGAATTGGCGGGGTTTTAATCAATCAGAGATTCTAGGTCAAAAAATTGCTCAAAGATTAAAGATAGATTTTTCTCCGCATTTATTAATTCGCACTTCTTGGACCAAACCTCAAATTAAATTAAAAGAAAAAGAAAGAAAAAGAAACATTAAAGGTGTTTTTAAAGTGAACTTCAAAAATCTTAAACTCCATAATCGATATTTGCTCTTTGACGATGTTTGGACAACTGGAGCCACGATGAAAGAATGTGCTTTAGTTTTTAAAAAGGCAGGGGTTGAAAGAGTTTTTGGATTGACATTGGCAAGATAAAGATAATTTGATATAATCAAATTAATGTTTGGTGGGATGGCAGAGTGGTTTAATGCGACGGTCTTGAAAACCGTTGGGGTTTAGAACCCCGCACAGGTTCGAATCCTGTTCCCACCGCCAAGGAAGGGTCGCATAGTGGTCCATTGCACAGGTTTGCTAAACCTGCGAGCGCAAGCTCACGTGGGTTCGAATCCCACCCCTTCCGCCTTCGCCCGCCGAAGTTTTAACGAAGGCGGGCTTTATCAAAAGGTTGTTAAGTTATTTTGAGAATTTCAGTAAGATTACTCTGGTGGGGCGGGCTGCGGCGGACAAAGTCCGCTTTTCTAATTTTTCAAAATAAAATCTAAAACAGTATAATGTGGATAAGATGTATTATGTCTATATTCTAATTTGTAAGAATGAAAAACTCTATATTGGTTGTACTAATGACTTACAAGAGAGAATAAAAAGACATCAATATGGTTTTGTTCCAGCTACTAAAGAATTGAGGCCAGTTAATCTTATTGGTTATTTTGCTTTTATAGATAAATATACTGCTTATAATTTTGAAAAATATCTCAAGAGTGGGTCAGGAAGGGCTTTTTTGAAAAAGAGATTGATTAAATTGTAAAAGTGGTCCTCTTTTTGATATAATCTTCTTATATGCCTGCCGAGGAAACAAAAATACTTTTAAAATGGCAGTCAGCTGCCCGGCCCTTTAAAAAAAGAGATAGGGAGGTTTTTTTGACCACTGGTGCGATTGTTGGTTTAATCAGTGTTATTTTGCTTTTTGTTAAGGAGTTTTTGTTAATCGCGGTGATTTTGTCTCTTTATTTTGTTTTTTGGGTTTTAAATACAGTTTCACCAGAAAAAGTAGAACACCTGATTACTAACAAAGGCATTAAAACTGGTGGTCAGCTTTATAAATGGGAAGAGTTAACCCAGT
>CAYTKG010000081.1:0-2130 GCA_964438335.1 uncultured Candidatus Saccharibacteria bacterium
TAATCGTTTCCGCTGCTGACTTGCCATAAACATAAGCTCCCCGATTAGTGCTGTTACCTACTCCGTTGTAACCGGTGTCAGCTACCACTGTTACTCCATTGTATATTTCAGCAGTATTACCCACTTTTACTTGGAACTTCCCATAACCAGCCAAAACCGAACTTGCCGAAGCCGCGGCTAAAGTCAAAGCTAATAAACTGACTAATATCTTTTTCATTTTTGAAATCGTGAACTTGCTCAAACCTGAAATTCGGCCATCATTGCCAATCCAGATTTGATTTGTTCACCGATAAATTCTCTCTGCCATTTGCCTTTGCCCGAATAAATCAATTCGGCAGAGAATTTCGGGCAAAGCGACCTTTCTTGGCTCTTGATACCTGAACCCTACTCCGAACCTTTAAAGTTCGGGACTCGCCCCGAAATCAATCAAGATCGGGGCACGGCTCAGGATAGAGCTCAAACCGCCGCTGTCCTTTTAAAAAGACAGCGGAACGCCTGAGTTCTATTTAAGGATCAAGGTGTCCTCTAAACCAAACTTTCTTGCTGAAGGCCCGCACCTTTCCACTTCCTAAATTAATTACCACTGTTATCCAATTACCATCATTCTCGGCCCGATAAATCTCTTTGTTTCCAAAAGAGAAATGTTTTTTAATTGTCCAATTTCCTGAAAAACCCAAACCCGGGATTTCCAAACGGATTTCTTGATCATTTTCAAAAACCTGAAGAACGGCCTCATCGCATCCCCACTTGCATCGCCAAGAACAACTAAGATAACATTGACCACAGGGATTTTGCCAACGAGATCGGTTTCTATAAAAACAAGATTGATAATCTCCGGCCACACATCCCCTTCCCCTAGCTTCATAAGTCGGTCCCGGTTTTTCAGAACTACTATGGATAGCCTCTACACCATCGACATCAAAACCGTCGGCCGAACCGCCAAAATCGTCGGCATTAGTTTCATCTACTAATTTTAAATACCGGGCCCAGGTCAACGAACCCAAATCAAATTCGCTATCTAAGCAACCTACGCCTAAATTAACCCAAGTGCCGCATTCACCGGTCTGGGAGGCGTAAACCCTGACTTTTTCCGGATAACGATTACAACTCGGACTGCCGTAACTTGTTTCAACCACCCGGATATCATTGCCCTCACCATTGATAATAAAATTATCAAATTCTAAAATTAACGAGCCGCCAAAACCCAGGGAAACAAAATTTAAAGTATCATTGTTTTCAGCCGCTCCTAGGGCCTGGGAAGAATCAGTTCGTTCTGGAACAATCAACCCGCCGCTACTATTTGTCCCTTGGCTGTATTCAATCACTGCGTCCGCCCAAGGGCCATCTACTCCATCAGGAGAGGCCGCTGTTATTGTTCTGGCTATTGCAAATAATGCTACCAAAATCGCTATTAAGAATAATTTTTTCATTTTAATTTTGGAAATTTTAAAGGGTTATCTCGACCTTTCTTCTGGTTTATTTTTAGAAAACAAAAACTTCTTCTCCCCGAAGAAGTTTTTGTCATCAATATCTAAAAATCTGTTCGATAAATTTCTGTTAATATTTCTATCTATATCTTGCCTAACTTTATCAATTATCACCGAATTACCGTCTAGTTCCTCCTCTAGACCATTTATCGGTTCCCTCCTTTTTGGCTATTTCAAACTAAGTTGAATTTTAAATTTTTTGATAGTCTTTCGTATTCTAATTCTAATATAATAATCAAAGCGGAAAAGACCTGTCAAGTCCGAACAAAAAGACCCTAATTTCGGGTGCCGAACTAGGGAGGAAACCTAACTAGTCCAGCGCCCAAAATTAATTTCCTTTTTAAAATAAAAAGCCACCCTCTGTTATTCTCTCCTCCAGTTTTAGAAAACAAAAATTTTCCCTCCTGTCCCCCCTTGGTTAGGTGACTAAGTTAACTAAAATATTCAATTTTCAATTTTTTTTATTATTTTTTTATTTTTATACTCTCCAAAAGAACTGATTTATATTACCCAAATTCAAAAAACTTGTCAACCCTTCTTTCTGTCCTACCCTGTCCTACCCTGTCCTACCTTAAAAATATACGAATGAATGTACGGACGTCCGAGGTTGGTTTTTAAAAATAAAGCTAAAATGGGAAAAAGT
>CAYTKG010000082.1:0-2117 GCA_964438335.1 uncultured Candidatus Saccharibacteria bacterium
ATCTGGGTATGTTTCACTTTTATGGCGATTTAAATTGGCGCCATAACATTGCTGGCTTTCCCGTTTTGTTCTGGCCGGTAGGAATTTTGTTTTTAATAGGATTCTTTTTTTTAGTTAAAGAGATAATCAAATCAATTAAAAGAAAAGATTATTCACTGATTACAATTTATTCTTCTTTATTCATTTGGTGGCTGACAATGCTCCTGCCCGGTATTCTTACTTACGAAGGCATTCCCCATGCTTTGAGATGTATTGGCGCTATTCCGCCCACCTTTATTTTTGCCGGGCTGGGAGGAGCGCTTATTTTCGGGGCTTTTGGAAGAAAAGTTTCTTTCAGGCCGGGCGGATTTAGTTTTTATTTAATCACTTTTAGTTTAGTCCTGTTGCTTATTTCTTTTGTTTCGGCGCAATCCACTCGATATTTTGTCATTTGGGCTAAAAATCCGGCGGTCAAGGACGCTTTCGCCAATAATCTCGTTGAGGTCGGCAATTATTTAAATTCTCTGCCGGAGACAACCGCTAAATATGTGGTTGTCAATCAGCCGGGAGTGCCCGTCCCTTTCCCAACGGGAATGCCAATGCCAGCCCAAACACCGATATTTATCGAAACAGCAAAATTCGGCAAATCAAGAACTAATTACTTGCTACCGGCTGAAATTAAAAAAAATAAAATAAAAAAAGGAGCAACGGTGGTTTTAATGACTTACGACAAAGAAATTATTATTAAGCTCCTGCTAATGTTTCCCGAAGGCAAAATTGACCTAAAAAATGGAATCTGGATATATAAAACCTAGTTAAAAATTAAAATTGAGCTTGATGTTTGAGATTTGAGATTTGATTTTTAAGATTTTATTATGTCTAATCGTCTTGCCAATATTATTGCCATTTCCCTTTTGTCATTTATGTTCTTAATGGCCGTTTTCAGTATGAAAGGTGATTCGGCCACAATGGATGAAGTGGCTCATCTTCCAGCCGGCTACTCTTATCTTACTCAAAAAGATATGCGCTTGAACCCGGAACATCCGCCCCTGTTAAAGGATTTAGCCGCCATTCCTCTTCTTTTTGTTAATGCTGCGGCAAGTTCAGCCCAGGAGACGATTAAATTTCCAGCCGATATCAAAGATTGGCAGGAAGATATCAACGGTCAATGGGGATTTGGCTTCCACTTTCTTTATCAGAACGGCAACCCGGTGCATAAAATGCTCTTTTGGGGAAGAATCCCTATGATTTTTGTTCTTATTTTGACAGGATTTTTTATCTTTAAATGGTCAAAAGAGGCCTTTGGCAATAAAACCGCTCTCCTATCTTTGTTTTTATTCTCTTTTTCCCCAACTTTCATTGCCCACGGCAGATTGGTAACTACTGATGTGGGCGCCGCCGCCGGGATATTAATTGCCACTTATTATTTTCTTAGATTTTTAAAAACGCCTTCAAGAAAAAATTTAGTGATAGCGGGTATTGCTTTGGCCTTTGCCCAATTGCTCAAGTTTAACGCCGTCCTCTTGTTTCCCTTTTTCGGGATACTTATTGTCATCAAATCATGGATCGAATCTTTTGATCTAAAATCATTTCTTAAATCTTTCTTTTCTTACTTATTATCTTTTGTTTCCATTTCAATTATCTGTTTTGCTTTAATCTGGTTGGTTTATCTTTATCACGTTTGGAATTATCCTCCCGACCGTCAAGCCCGAGATATCAAATTTTTACTAAGCACTCACCCGCTTCAATTTTCGGGCCCTCTTTTGGCTTGGATGGCCAAAATCTCGTTTTTAAGACCTCTTGCTCAGTATTTTCTTGGGGTTTTCTTGGTTTTCCAAAGAGCGGCCTTCGGCAACACTACCTATTTCTTGGGAGAAGTTTCGGCCGCCGGCTGGAAAATTTACTTCCCTACTGTTTATCTAATCAAGGAACCGCTTGCCTTCCATCTTTTGACTATAATTGCTATTCTTTATGCCGCTTGGCTCATAAAAGAACCACTCTGGAAAAGACCTTTTAAAAGAATCAAAAATTGGATTAAAAGCCATTTTCCCGAATTTACGATGTTTTCGTTTATCGGTCTTTATTGGGCAGCCAGTTTGACTTCCAGTTTAAATATCGGTGTCAGACACCTTCTACCA
>CAYTKG010000083.1:0-2090 GCA_964438335.1 uncultured Candidatus Saccharibacteria bacterium
AAAAACCGCTTCCAATTCTCTGGCCGACCTTTCCCAGGTAAATTGCTTAGTGTAATTATATCCATTCTCGGCAATTTCATTTCTTAATTCTTCATTTTCCACTAATTTTATAATATTCTGGGCCAATCCTTTAACATCTTTTGGCTCTGATATCAATGCTGTTTTTCCAGGAATCGCATAATCAGGTACTGCTCCGACTTTGGTCGTAACTACAGCCCGTCTACAAGCCATTGCCTCCATTGCCGGCATTCCAAAGCCTTCGCAACGACTAGGGCAAACAAAAATATCACAAGAATTATAAATTTTTCTCAGCTGAGAACCAGAAGGTCTTAAATGAAATTCGGCAAAAGATGGAATATTTTTGTCCCTTTTCAAACCAAACATTACCAATTGAACATGAGGGAATTTATCTCTAACAATCTTAAAGGCTGAAATCCCGTCTTCTGTGCCTTTCCATTTTTCTCTTCGGTAAGGCATCAGAATTCTCGTCGAACCCTTCTCTTCCTTTAGGTTATCTTCCGGATAAAAATCATTGCGATCAGGAGCATGAAGAACCAATGCTTCTACTTTTACTTCAAGTTCGTTTTCAAGAATTTTTTTCAGCCAAGTGGAATTAACAATAATTTTTAGACCCAAACGATAACTATTATCAACCTTTTTTTTCGGGCCGCCCCAAACCTCATAATGTTGAGCAAGATAAAACTTTTCGCCCTTGCTTCGATGATATTGACTGACGTAATAAGCGGTTTCCCACCAGGTGGCGACTACAATATCAGCATCGGGCACATATCTTTGGCTAAGAGTAAGGATTCCAGTCAAATCTGTTTTAAGATCAAACCATTTTGCTCGAGAAGCAAGATTTTGAATCGTTCTTTTTGCTCTTGAAGCCAGATTTTTAAGATTATACCATTTAGCCCCGCCCCTCATTGGAATTAAAGGATAGACAACAGAAACTCTATGTCCTCGTTCGTATAAGTGATTGGCAAATTCAAATACGGCTTTAACTCCTCCTGATATTTCGATTTCCGGCAATAGAAAAGTTATCTTCATTTTCCAATTAATTTCTTTGCCAAAATTCCTGGATGCCTTAAATAAAAAAACAAAATCGGGTAGTAACTGTTTTGAAAACTCCAGTTAGCTCCCCAAGTATTTAAACACCCTCGGCATTTTTTAACTATTCCTCTTGTTTTTCTGGCCTCAAAACTATGCCAAATTTCTGTCGGCGAAGCCTCCCTTACATTCCCCACCTTTTTGTCCCAAAGATTCAAACAGGGAACAATATCACCATTGCATTTTATTACACAAAACGTATTCAAAGCAAAACAAGGAAATTTTATAGAATTGGTCCTGATTGACTCTAACCATTTTTCTTGCAGAAGAGAAATTGGCTGAGACTTCACAATCTCAATGATTTTCTCTTTTAATTTGGTCTTATCTTTTTCACTGTAATTACCATAAAAAGAAGAAACATTATACCAGGCTTCTACCAAACCTATCTTTAAACTCTTGGCATACGCCCTAACCTCATAAACTGAATCCACTGTTAAATCAGAGACCACTATTCCCGCCGCAACATCCAATCTGCCTTTGTGTTTGTTTCTTAATTCGACTAATCTGCGCAACAACCAATCCGCTTTTTCAAAATTTCCTTTTATCCCCCTTATCTCGTCATGAATTTTACCTATGCCATCCAAAGAAACCCCCACTTCAAGCTTGATACCATTTCTCATTGCGGTCTCAACCAACTTGATTGCCCTCTCCGGCAGCAAGGCGTTGGTGCTTAATTGAAGAGTGGCTTTGGGCAAAGCCTTGTGTAAAGCAAGAAAAACTTCCTCCAAATCATCTCTTACCGTTGGTTCGCCTCCGGTACAAAGAACATATCTTACATTTTTAAAAAGTTTATCTGAGAAAATCTTTTCTATTTCTTCCGGGGCCAAAGGATTCTCTGTTGGTTTTTGACGCCAAATATTACAATGAACGCATCTTGAATTGCAGCGGTCCGTTACCATAAAAACTATCCATTTTGGTTTAAGAGGAATATTCAAACTCCTAAAAAATAAATTTTTAGGGGCCGAGATTAAATTCTTTAT
>CAYTKG010000084.1:0-2007 GCA_964438335.1 uncultured Candidatus Saccharibacteria bacterium
GGAGAAGCGGCTCAAGAGGTCAAAGCCATTCATAACAAGGTTCGAACCTCTAAAATCAGCGAAAATAAACGGACTTTGAGGCAATTATACGCTCAAAGTCCGACGTTGCTCCGCGGGTAGGACTCGAACCTACAACCCACTGGTTAACAGCCAGTCGCTCTACCATTGAGCTACCGCGGAATGATTGTAATCATCTTAAACTATAAATTATTTTTAGATTTTTGCAAGATTTTAGCAACTACTTAATTGTTGAGATTGTTTAGTATTCTTTCAATTTCTTTATTGTTTCTTGATGCCTGATTTTTTCAAGAGCCCGGGCGGCAATTTGACGAATTCTTTCTCTTGTCACACCGAACTCCTTGCCTACTTCTTCTAAAGTATGGGTAACGCCATCTTCTAAACCAAATCTCATTGAAAGGATTTTTCGCTCTCTAGGCGTTAAATCTTTCAAAACTTCTTTTAATCTTTCCTTTAATAATTTTCGGGCCGCTTCCAAAGAAGGCGAGGTAACCTTTTCATCTTTAATGAATTCTTCTAAAAGGGTGTCCTTGTCTTCACCAACCGGCGTTTCCAAAGAAATAGTTCCCTGGGTGATTTTCATTATCTGGTAAATCTTTTCGGGCTTAATCTCCATTTCGGCAGCAATTTCCTCCGGCAAAGGATCCCGGTTAAGCTCTTGGGTTAATTTCTTTTTAACTTTGCCGTATTTTGAAAGGGTTTCGACCATATGGACAGGAATTCTAATGGTTCGTGAATGGTCAGCCAATGAACGAGTAATGGCTTGCCTTATCCACCAAGTGGCATAAGTCGAGAATTTATAGCCCTTCCGCCAATCAAATTTTTCCACCGCCCTGAAAAGCCCTTTATTCCCCTCCTGAATTAAATCTAAAAAGCTCATATTGGGAGACTTCCGGATATACTTTTTGGCAATTGAAACCACTAGTCGCAAATTGGCCTGAATCATTTTCCTCTTAGCTCCTTCATCCCCCTTCTCCACTCTCTTGGCTAATTCAATTTCCTCGCTTGGACTTAAAAGAGGCGTTTTGCCAATTTCTTTAAGATACATCTGGACCGGATCAAGTTTAGAATAAGGCATAGCCAGCCTTTCTTTTTCTAATTCTAAAAAACCCCCTCTTTCCTCAATAGCAATCCCCTCTTTTTCCAACTCCTCAAAAAGTTTTTCTAAGCCGGTTACATCTTTTTCTAAATCCGGAAACATTTCCAGGATCTCGGAAATCGTGACAAAACCCCTGGGTTTTCCTTTCTCGATTAATTCTTTTACTCTTTTAGTTAAGAAGACTTTTTTAGGCATATTATTTGCAAATCCCAAATTTTTAAAATCCAAATCTCAAATAAATTCTAAATTTCAATTTTCTAAATTACAAATTACTTGGGATCTAAAATTTTAATTTATTCCTCTAATTTTTTTAATAAAGCGTTAAACTTTTTGGTTAATTGCTCCGCTTTCTTGACTTCCCCTTTTTCCTCAAATTCCTTGATTTTCTGAGAAATTTCTCTCAATTCTTTTTTTGTTTTCAAACGTTTCATTTCTCTAAGGCAATCGGCAAACTCTTTTTTGAAATCGCCTTGTTTTTCTTTGATTTCCGCTTCTAAAGCAAGAAAATTTAATCGTTCGAAAGAGGCGGTCGGCAAAGTTTTTTGCAATTGCTCAAAATCGAGGCCAAGCTTCTGTAAAGAAGAAAGAATTTCTTTTATTACCGGCGAAAAAAGCTTAAAATCTCCCTTTTTTAAAAGTTTAATGTTTTCCGGCTCTCTAATAGCCAAAGAAACTATTTTTTCCTCTAAAAGTTCCCGACGGGTCTTTTTGCGCCTCTTTGGCGCAGAAGGCTCCGGCTCTTTTGCCTGAATTTTTATTTTTTCTAATTCAACCAGAACATCTTTCTCCCTCACGCCTAATTCTCCGGCTAATTTTTGAACCCAGTAAAATCTGACAATCTGGTTGGGAATCCTTTTCAGGATCGGCAGAAGAATTTTTGCAATTTCTTT
>CAYTKG010000085.1:0-1969 GCA_964438335.1 uncultured Candidatus Saccharibacteria bacterium
CCACTTTAATTGCTGATGTTCATACTGAAGGAAATACCAAAAAAGTTTTAGAAGAGGGAGTTGGCCACATTAAAACTTTAGTAGTAGCCTATAAACTTCCTGAAGGTCATATTTTAGTAGGAGTGGGGCCGGTTTTTAGCTACTACGAATTCAAACAACCAATGAAAGATAGATTAACTGACGAGGCCTGGAGAAAAATGTTAAATACTCAACATGCGGATGAGCCAGAATGGATAAAAAGTTTTTCAGAATGACGGCGTTTTAATTTCAAACTTTTCTTTGCCGCTTGACGAGTTTTATCTAATTTTTCGTTAATTTCATACAACTTTACTGTTCTTTTCCAATACAATTTTGAGATTCAGATTTATTAATTACTACAATGTTGCGAAACCACATAAAGGCATCAATAATTTAATCCTGATGGAGCAATGCATCAGTTTTTTTATTTTAAAGAACTGTAAACAACGCGCCTAATTTCTACAAATTATTAGTTTTTAACGAAAAAGATGAAATTTTATTTAGAAACTTATGGTTGCAAGTTAAACCAGGCAGATTCTGATTTAATAAGAGGAGTTTTATTGGAAGAGTTTGAAGAAGTCCCTTCCTTTTTTCAGGAGGGGGCTGATTTTTTTGTGATAAATTCCTGCGGGGTTTTAGGAAAAACCGAGAGAAAAATTTGGAAAAGGATAAAGAAATTGAAAAAGAAGGGCAAAAAAGTGATTCTCGCGGGCTGTCTGCCTTTAATTTCTCCCCGATTAAGTGAAAAACTGGCCGATGGTGTCATTGGCCCTAAAGACATTTTCTTCGTCTCTGAGGCGGCCAGGGCGGTTTTAAGCGGGAAAAAAATGAAAATAATCACTAAGAAAGGTATTGATAAAGCTAAATTTTGCTTTTTGAAAGCCAAAGAAAACGATTGCTCGATTATTATTTCTGTTTCCGAGGGTTGTCTTGGCAATTGTTCTTATTGTGCGGCCAAATTAGCCAGGGGCAATCTGGAGAGTTTTGAATTGAAAGACATTCTAAATAAAATAAAAATAGCTCTTTCTTTGGGTCTTAGAGAAATTCATTTGACCGGCCAGGATTTAGCTTGTTATGGATTAGATAAGGGAAATTTCCTTTTGCCGGAACTTTTAGCGGAGATTGTAAAATTAGAAGGAGATTTTAGGGTTAAAGTAGGGATGTTGGAACCATATTTTTTGAAAAAAATTTTAAAAGATTTAATTCCGATTTTTCAAAATGAAAAGATTTATAATTTTTTTCATATTCCTCTTCAGTCCGGTAATGATTTGATACTGGAAAAAATGAGGAGGAAATATAAAAGCGAGGATTTTTTGGAAATTGTAACCGTTCTTAAAAAGAATTTTAAAGATTATTTGTTAGCCACGGACATTATTGTTGGCTTTCCCGGTGAAACAGAAAAAGCTTTTGAAAGTACCCTGAAGATTATTAGGGAAACTAAGCCTCAAGTTCTTAATATCAATAGATTTTCAGCCAGACCAGGTACCGAGGCCTTTAATTTAAAGGACCTTCCTGACAGAATTAAAAAGGAACGTTCTCGGCTTCTTAATAAGCTTTCAGAGAAAATTAAAATTGAAAAAAATAAGAAATATTTGGGAAAGGAATTTAAGGTTTTAATTGTTAAAAAAGGCAAAAACAACACTTTTTTAGCCAGAAACGAAATTGCTAAAGCCATTGTTTTACCCAACAAATTTGTCTCAGACGTCAAGATAGGGGAGTTTATTAAAGTCAGAATTTTTGATTATCAACCCCACTATTTAATCGCTATTTAATCGCCATTTAATCGCCAATTTTACGGGAGAATTCTACACGAAGAAGAGAGTAAATTTGACTTTTTTAGAGATTTTTGGTTTAATATATGTATGAAAGGAGGTGAGGGAAATGGCTGTTATTGCCGCGGCGGGGGGAGCGGTCGTGGGACTGTTCCTTGTGGTAGCCGTTGTAGGTTTTA
>CAYTKG010000086.1:0-1926 GCA_964438335.1 uncultured Candidatus Saccharibacteria bacterium
ATTTCTCAAAATTATCTCGGCATTATGAAAACTGTCGATCCAAGGACCGGCTGAGTTTCTAATTAATTTTATTAGGAATTCAGCCGGTCCCTAAGGGATCGGCTTTTTAGTTCTTTATGTAATTTTTCCGAGGAGGAAAAAATGAAAAAAAGAAGAAGAAAAAGAAAAAAAAGAGTTCGGACAGAACATCCGAACTCGAATTTTAAAAGATTGAAGTGTACCCGTTGCAAAACGGATACACTTCATTTCTTTAATCACCGAAGCCTCCTTTGGGAGTGCTCGCGTTGCGGGCGCCAAAGAAGGAGATAGCTAAAAGCCGAGAGTCAAACTCTCGGCTCATTTTTTTTATAGACAAAAAAGGAAACATCTGCTAATTTAATAAAAGATATGCTCCGTGGAATTCGGCCTTATCGTCTAGTGGTTTAGGACGCCGCCCTCTCAAGGCGGTAACACGGGTTCAAATCCCGTTAAGGCCATTAATTTTGGCGCAGAGTAAACAATAAAAAGGAATTTGACTCTCCTCAGAATCGCCCACAAAGAATCTAAGCTTGGGCTTTAAAAAGCCCTCTTTTTCGTTTAAAATAAGAAAATATTAAAATTAAGAAAATATGAAAACCGAGAACTGGCACAGCATTTCCGCCCAAAAGGCAATTGAGCTTCTAAAGAGCGATCCGGAAAAAGGACTTTCAGAAAAAGAAGCTAAAATTCGGCAGGAGAAACTCGGGACAAATAAACTTCCAGAAGAAAAACCGTTATCTTCGCTTTTTATTTTTCTGGAACAGTTTAAAAGCCCCTTGGTTTATATTTTAGTCATTGCCGGAATAGTTACCTTTATTTTAAAAGAATATACCGACTCAATGGTCATTATGCTGGCCGTCTTTCTCAATACCCTCATTGGTTTTTTTCAAGAATACAAGGCCTCAAAAACTTTGACCAAACTCAAAAAAGTGGTCAAATACAAGGCCTTAATTATAAGAGAAGGGAAGAAAAAAATTATTGATTCGGAAAATCTTGTCCCCGGCGATATATTTCTTTTAAAATCCGGGGACAAGGTGCCGGCCGACGGCAGAATTATCGAAGCCCGCGATTTGAGAATCAACGAAATGGCTCTTACCGGCGAATGGCTGCCCACTAAAAAGCAGACGGGAATCCTTCCGGAAAACACTTCTGTGGCCGATAGAGAAAATATGGTTTATATGGGAACAATTGTCGAAAACGGAAACGCTAAAATTATTTGTACCGAAACTGGCCTAGACACCCAAATAGGAAAAGTGGCCCTGATGGTTAAAGAGATAAAAGAGGAAAAAACGCCTCTCCAGAAAAAAATGGCTCATTTTTCAAAAGTAATAGGAATAATTATTGCCGTTCTCTGTCTTTTAATCTTTTTTGAGGGAATCCTGACCGGCAATAAAGTTTTAGAAATGTTTGAAATGGCCGTAGCCGTAGCCGTAGCCGCCATCCCCGAGGGTCTACCGGTTTCTCTCACTATTATCTTGGCTTTGGGCATGCAGAAAATTCTTGAAAAAAAGGGTCTGGTCAGGAAACTTTTGGCAGCCGAAACTCTCGGCAGTACCAGCATTATTTGCACTGATAAAACCGGTACCCTAACCGAAGGGAAAATGAAAGTAAGCGAAATTTTTGTTCCCAAGGAAATTTTTTTAAATCAAAAGGACAGAGAAGCCGAACTGCTCGCCTTAAAAATCTCTGTTTTATCTAATGAGGCCTTTGTCGAAAATCCAGAAGCCGAACGGGATCAATGGGTTTTGAGAGGTACGCCTACCAGCAAAGCTCTTTTATCAGCCGCTGTTGAAGCTCGGGTATTTAAGCACGAATTGGAAAAAAAGATGAAAAAAATAAGCGAATTTCCTTTTGACTCCATCAATAAATATCTTGCCGCCCTTTATCAGCAGAAAGAAAAATTTTTTC
>CAYTKG010000087.1:0-1764 GCA_964438335.1 uncultured Candidatus Saccharibacteria bacterium
ACGTCCGAGGTTGGTTTTGAAAAATAAAGGTAAATTGGAAAAAAGTTTTCCACAGGTTGAAGTGAAAACAAGCAATTGAGTGGACAAAAAAGGGGAAATGTGCTATATTTTAGAAGTGGTTAGGTCTATTATCAAAAAACTTAGATTGATAATTTTTCCTTGCCGAGAAAATGATTTTCAAAGTCGTCTTTTGAGACGCAATTTTTTATTTCGTCTGGCAGTTATTCTTTTTGTCTTGAGAATTGTTGTTCTGCCGTTTTATATTCGCTTTCCCAAAAGCAGTTTTTTTGCCAAAATTGTTTCCTCTGACATTCTTCAACTTTTGAACGCTCAAAGAAAATCGCAAGGATTAACTGTTCTTAAAGAAAATCCCAAATTGAGCAAAGCGGCTCTGCTTAAAGCCCGGGATATGTTTGAGCAGGGTTATTTTGGCCACAAGAGTCCCAAGGGTATTCCCGGCTGGTACTGGATTCAGAAATCCGGCTATCACTATGAATTAGCCGGCGAAAATTTAGGCATTGGTTTCTTGGATTCAGAAGAAGTTTATCAGGCCTGGTATGATTCTCCTCAGCATAGGAAAAATCTTTTTAATCCTGATTTTCAAGATATTGGCATTGCTGTCGTTAAAGGAGAATTTCAAGGAAATGAAACCACGATTGTGGTTCAGCTTTTTGGCAGACCGAAAGAAAAGGCGGAGACAATAGCAAAGACAGAAATAACAGGAGTGGGGGACAGAAAAGAAGGAGAGACGTCAACGGCGGTAAGAAAAATAGAGAGAGAAAATGAATCGGAAGTAATGGGGGCAAGCGAAAGGACAAAAGAGCCAGAAGGGCAAGAAAAGGCAAAGGAGGAGAAAGAAAGTAAAAAAACCGAGATTTCAGAAACTAAAAAAACCGAGATTTCAGAAACGATTAGTCCGTCTTTCCAATTTGGTTTTTGGGAATTTTTAATTACTAAGTACAGCGAGATTATTCAAAAGACGATATTTTTAATCGCCTTTCTTATCTTTTTTGTTTTGATTATCAATATTGTTTTAATCATTCGTCTGCCCTTGTCTTTTGGCTTGAGAACAATGATTCTAAAAGAATTTATGCCGGGGACGTTTTTGGTAATTGGAGTTTTATTCTTGCTGGGCTTCTTTGACAAATTATTGCTTATTCAATTTATTCCCCATACTTTAAAAATTTAATTAAGACTATTATGGAAAGAATTTCTTTGGAAAAGAATTTTAAAAAGGAAACGGTAAGATTTTTAAAGCTGTTTCTGGTTCTGTTTTTAATGGTTTTTATTGGTTTGAATATAACGGGCTGGCTTGTTAGGCCAAAGAAAATGGAAACAAAGTCGCCTTTGGTTCCTGAAGAAAAAACAGAAGAAGAAGAAATAAAAGCAAGGAAACAAGAATGTGTTTTTTCGGAAAAAGCGGACAGCATTGCCATTCCCAAAATTGGAATTGAAGCCCCTTTAATTTTAGTGGAAAATACCGAAATGGAAGAGCTAAGCGAAGGTTTGAAAAAAGGAGTGGTTTTTTATCCCGGTTCAAGTTTACCCGGTGAAAAAGGGGAAACAATGATTTTGGGCCACAGCGCTCCTTCCGGCTGGCCTAAAATTCGTTATGACTGGGTTTTCAGCGAATTAAATAAATTGGAAGAGGAAGATAAGATTTATGTTTTTTATGAAAATTGTCGCTATGTTTACAAAATTTCAGAGAAATTTTTTCTCAACAAAGGGGAGGAGTTGCCCCCTCCTGACTTGACAAAATCAGAA
>CAYTKG010000088.1:0-1671 GCA_964438335.1 uncultured Candidatus Saccharibacteria bacterium
ATTAATTTTTTAACCATTTGCATCGCTTCGTATCAACTTTGAACGAAGCGCATATTGTTACAGTGTTAGACAATTTAGACAATCTGGACTTTCTAATCTATTAATAATGTCAAAATTTCAAAATGTTTTTGTGAATTTTCCTCAGTTTTTGCCAATATCGATTCGCTTGTCCTTGATTACTTTTATCTTCGAAATTATGCCACTTCAAAAAAGTTTTCCGTTTTGAATTATGAAGTATTTAAATTGCGAGCTCACCGAAAAGACTTGGATTACCGACAAAATACCTGGATTGGGTAGGATTCGGCAACAACACAATTTCCTGATTCGCACTTTGCGCAAGGATCGCCCTCCCAGCAAATGGGGCTTTCTTCGTCTTCAGATTTGTAACATTCTTGTCCTTGCGGACAGGGATTGTCAGCATCGCAGTATGTCTCTACTTTTCGCCCGCAATCCCTCGGACAAGTCTCTGGTGTCTCTGGACAAGGACAACCAATTGCCACACAAACAATCTCCTGACATATTCCATCGCCGCAAAGATTCGTACAAGTATCTTTTTGGGGTTCTGCTGGTGAAATTACTATTCTACCTATGGGTATAAATATATTTTGGTATATTGAAAACCCAATTCCGAAAACGACCAATCCGGCTACTATTAAGATTCCATAAAATATTTTTTTGTTTCTCACTATGAGTTTAATTATGACATTTTATCTGTAATAGCTTTCGACTTTTTAAAGATGGGTTGGGAATCTCGCACAACCCATCGGTATATGCGATGTTACACTATGTCCTCGTTTTATCATCTTAATAAACGGATATGCTAGACAATCTAAATAAGCAGTTTTTAGGATAAAGCTTCGCCGTTATTCGCCGATTCAAGAATTGCTTTTTAATGGCCCAATCGGACAACTAAAAGCAATTCTTGGTTAAGCCCACTGCTTGCGCCATTTAAGTTTTGTTCTTCAAAATTTTTGCGTTTTTCTTTTCATTTTTTTCTTTACGACGCCTCTCGATGACATTCAAATTTCCCTTTAGGGGACTCGTTGCAAGCGCCCGACCTAACTCTGCGAGGATTTCTACGACGATGGACCCTGGGAGAATCGAACTCCCAACCTCTGGTATGCAAAACCAGTGCTCTAACCAATTGAGCTAAGGGCCCCTTTTCGTGCTTCGCTCGGAGTAAAATAAGTTTACCCTGAGGAAACCTTTGGTTTCCGAAGTGGGCGTGCGTGGACTTGAACCACGGACCTCATCTTTATCAGAGATGCGCTCTAACCGCCTGAGCTACACGCCCTAAAAATTACTTTATTATCTTCTTGTCGACTTTCTTTTTGTTCTTCTTGTTTTTACCTTCTTAACTGTCTTTTTTGCTTTCAAATTGGTTTTCCTCCTTTTAACCTTGTTTTTTCTTGTCCTCTTTTTGGGTTTCTTCTTGGAAAAAGTTCCGACTACTAAGTTTTCAATCTTTTTTAACTGGGCTGGCGAAAGTTTGATTGAGAAATTATAATCTCCCCCATTAACAATCAATTTTTTATTTCTTAACAGTGGCTTGTCAACAAAAGTGACCAATTTCCAAATCTCGCCAAAAGGAGGAACTGTTCCCACCTTTATTCCTCTTAAATTTTTCTTCATCCAGTTTTCTTTGCCAAACTGAATGGATTTTATCGGTTT
>CAYTKG010000089.1:0-1654 GCA_964438335.1 uncultured Candidatus Saccharibacteria bacterium
CAACATTAGACGAAATAAAAAAAATATGGTATAATATAAATAGAAAGGAGGTGAAAAAGATGAGAGTTCGAACGCTTTCCGGTTCTATGTACGAATTAGGACCGGAAAAAACCAATAATCCCGGCCGACGGCAGGTCCGTCGGAACGGGAAAGATTTGGGGATTTGCCTCGTTCTGGAGGCGGGGCGGGTCCCCAAAAAGCTCGAGAGGGTTGAAAGAGGCGTACGCCTCCTAATCATTCTCGAAAACAAGGACTTCTTGACTACTACTCCCGTAATAGAAATAGAAGTAGAGTAGTCAAGAAGCCGCGGCACCTTCCTAAAGAAGGTGCTTTTTTATTTTAGCCTTATTTTCCTAAAGCGACCTCGGACGTCCGTACATTTTTAAAGATTTAAAGGGCTTTTGGAAAACTTTAAAAACAAAAACTACGAGAACAATTCTCGTAGAGTTTCAGCAGCCCAAAATCAAACTAAGTTTATTTAATTGCGGCCTTGGCCTGTTCTTGCTCCCAGCAGACTAAATCAAGTTTGATAATTTGAAGAGTGTTGTCAATCTCATCAAATCTTTTATCTATTTGTTCAAATTTTTCATCATGTCCCGCCAATTTCTCGGCATTGGCCGCCACTCCCTCGGCTACCAGTTTAATTTCACCTTTTAATTCTTCAGCAACAATATCAAAATGCTGTTTAGTTTCCTCTATCTTTTTATCAGTGTGTTCTTTATAACTCTCCAAAAGTTTTTTAATTTCTTCGGCCATATTCTGTTTTAATTATAATTTCAGCAAAAAAGCTGCCAACTCGAACTATTATTTTTTAAAAACCGGGCAGATTGGCTTGAAATCGCAATGAGAACATAATCTTGAGGGATTAGGGGTAAACTTTTTTGTGCTTTCAATTATCTCAATCCTTTCAAGAATCTGCTTCTTGACTTTTTTCTTTTCCGCATCAGTCATCCGAAAGTCAATTATCTTGCCTTCGTTCAAATAATAAAAACTGGCTGTACTGACTTCTAAATCAAAATTCAGCTCTGCCAAAAGAGCATAAAAGTCCAATTGAGAACGGTCTTGGCTATTTTTACCGGTTTTAAAATCAACAATCCTCAGAGTGTTGTTTTCCAATTTATCAATTCTGTCGAATTTGCCGGAAATAAAAACCCCATCGGTAAGGGGCTGAATAGAATCTTGGTAATCGCCGAAAGAATGTTTAATATCTTTGGTTGGCAAGTAAAAAAGTTGGGGATTGGTGTCCTCTAAGTTGAAAAAATTTTTAAGCATCCTCAAGGCTTCCCAATAAGTTTTTCTTTCATGAAAGATATTGTTAAAACCGCCGATTTCACCCAGGGGCGGTTCTTTGGCCGGATCAACCTCAGAAAACCAGGCCTGATACAAACATTCCCTTAAGTTCGAAAGATTTCTTTCCTCGGGCTTAAGGTGATAAAACAAAGTAATGGCATTGTGAACAGCCGAACCTTTTGTTTTGTAATCCTTGGGCTTTTGGAAACCCTTCCATTCCGGGTCTAAATAATAAAAATAATAGTCCAGAGGACATTTTTTAAATTTTTCTAGCTTGCTATAAGAATATACTTTTGAAAAATCAATGTTAGCCATATTTAGAAAAAGTTTTAACTTTGTCTATCCTACCAGATTTTAGAAATAA
>CAYTKG010000090.1:0-1647 GCA_964438335.1 uncultured Candidatus Saccharibacteria bacterium
CGAAACTTTTTCCCAAAGAGCAAAGGAAACGGCTCATGATTATCGCTATTTTCCCGAACCAGATATCCCGCCAATTAAATGGAGCCAAGAAGAAATTAGAAAAATTAAAAATTCATTACCTGAGCTGCCGGAAGAAAAAACCAAACGTTTCCAAGAAGAATATCATCTTAAACCTCAGCAAATTGAACTGCTTGTAAAAGAAAAAGAACTGGCCGATTATTTTGAAAAAATAGTCAGAATTGGGCTGGAACCCCGGAAGGCGGCCAATTTGATTATCAACCGACCCGGCTTGACCGCCCTTTCGCCAAAAGACTTTGTTGCTAAAATAAAAAAGGAAAGAGCAGATGAAATTAAAGACGAAGACGAATTGATTGAGATAGTTAAAGAAGTCATTAAGGAAAATCCTAAGCCGGTTTCCGATTATCGGTCGGGCAAAACGCCGGCCCTTCAATATTTAATAGGCCGGGCGATGGAGAAAACTAAGGGTCGGGCTTCGGCTCAGGTTGTAAAAAAATTGCTTGAAAAGCTTACTTAAAAATTTTAATTTATTGTTTATAAATTTATGCAAGATTTTTTCGCTTTTATTACCTCTCCCGAACTTCAAAGAAAACTTTTACCTTTAAAAATTTTGTTTTTTTTAGCCTCTTTTGGTTTAGCCGGCCTTATTATTTTTCTTTTGAGAAAAAGCGATTGGTTAAAATATTATTTCGGTCAGGATTTAACCGAATTCCGCTCTTTTAAAGCCTTGGAAACGGTAGAATTTGCCAAAAAATGGACCAAAACAAAGAAAAGATTAGAAAAGGGCTGGGAGGCGGAAGCAAAATTAGCTCTGATTGAGGCCGACCAACTTTTGGATGAATTATTAAAGCGAACGGGCTATAAAGGAGAGAGTTTGGGTGAGCGATTAAAGCAGCTTGATAATAATGTTTTGCCCAATATTGAAGAGGTTTGGGAGGCCCACAAAATTAGAAATAATATTGTTCACGATCCGGATTATAAACTGTCTTTGGTCAAGGCTAACCAAATGATTGAAGTTTATGAAAAGGCCTTTCAACACTTAGAAGCAATCTAATAAAGACAAGAAAGATTTTGGCCTAGCCAAATGGCTGGGTTTTTATTTTTTGTTCAAAGAAAGACTTAAAGATCTTGTTTTTTGCTTTAAGATGATATAGAATAATGATGCGGGGTAGTGTAGTAGTAGCATTCAAGGCTCATAACCTTGAGGCCCCAGCGCAAATCTGGGCCCCGCAACTAATTTTGCTCTGCAAGATTTGAGTTGCTTTGACAATTTTAAGTTGTTAAGTCTAATTTTTTGTGATGGTTTTCTAATGGCTAATAGCTTAAAAACTGATAATTATTTTCAATGAAGCTGAAAATGCGCCAGAGCGAGTTAGTGATTAAAACAATGTTTTCTTTCTCGTTAAATTTACGGCTGGATAGCTCAGTGGTTAGAGCACCTGTTTCATAAGCAGGAAGTCGTGGGTTCGAGTCCCACTCCAGCCAAATCAGAAGGCGATTTTTGGTTGTTGGGTTTAAAGCCAATAACTAAAAACTGTAGGCGAGATGGACTGAGGGGGCGTAGCTTAGTTGGCAAAAGCGCTGGCCTGTCACGCCAGAGATCGTGGGTTCGAGTCCCATCGTCCCCGC
>CAYTKG010000091.1:0-1605 GCA_964438335.1 uncultured Candidatus Saccharibacteria bacterium
CCCCTTAAAAGAAGCGATAGAGGAGATAAAACAAAGGTTTGGCGAGGGGGCGATTATGAAATTAGAGGAGGTTAGACCTGTGGATGTTGATGTTATCCCCACCGGCTCTATTTCTTTGGATTTGGCTTTGGGAGTCGGCGGCGTGCCCCGAGGTAGAGTGATTGAGATTTTTGGCCCCGAGTCAACCGGCAAAACCACCTTGGCCCTCCATATTGTGGCTGAGGCCCAAAGAACGGGAGGAGCGGCCGCTTTTGTTGACGCTGAACATGCCTTAGATCCTGAATACGCCAGAAAAATCGGGGTTAATATTGAAGAACTTTTGATTTCTCAGCCGGATTCGGGCGAGCAGGCGTTGCAGATTGTTGAAACCTTAGTCAAGTCAGGGGCGGTTGACGTGGTTGTGATCGATTCGGTTGCTGCTTTAACTCCAAGAACCGAGATTGATGGAGAGATGGGCGATTTTCAGATTGGTCTTCAGGCCCGGTTGATGAGTCAGGCCTTAAGAAAACTTTCCGGCCTTATTTCCAAAACCAAGACCTCGGTTGTTTTTTTAAACCAGACCAGAATGAAAATTGCCGCTTACGGCAATCCGGAAACAACGCCGGGCGGCTTGGCTTTGAAATTTTATTCCTCGGTTAGAATCAATTTAAAAAGAATTGCCCAGATTAAATCCGGAGACAAAATTATCGGCAGTCGAATTAAAGCCAAAATTGTTAAGAATAAAGTGGCTCCTCCTTTTAAAATTGCTGAATTTGATATTTATTACAATCAAGGAATTTCCCGGGAAGCTGATGTAATTAAGTCAGGAGTTAAATACGGTGTGGTTAAGCAATCGGGCAGTTGGTATCAGTTTGGCGGACAAAAACTGGGTCAGGGAATGGAGGGAGCCAAACAATTTTTAAAAGAAAATCCAAAAGTTTTAGAAAAGATAAAAAAAGAAGTAATGGAAAAAATAGAAAGGGGAGAGTAGAAAGTAGAAAGTAGAAAGTGTGGAGTAGGGAGTAGAGGAATGAGATTAGAAAATAGCCTTTCGGCTGTTTTTATTTCAGACAATTTTAATCGACAAAATATTAAAAATATGGTATAATATAGATGAAACAAAAGAAAGTTGTTTGAAAATTAAAAAAAAGACCTTCCTTAGGCAAAAACTAAGGAAGGCAATAGCCCGCCTTCACCAAGGTTTCGGCGGGCAAGAGGAGAGAGATAAAAGAGCTGAATGATGGAATGGATTTTAATAATTCTCTCTATTATTTAGCTCTTTTAATTTTAATAAGGATAGGAAGTGATTGAGAGAAAGGAATTGCGAAAAGGCCTTTTCTCGGACAGTGGATACCGGGGATCAAAATTGGTCCTTGGTCTCCACTGTCCGAGGCTAATCCTCTGAATCTTCTTTGAGTTTTAGGGCGAAAGAAGAGGAAGAGGAGAGGCCTTCGCTCCTACGGGAGCGATCAAAAAGAAAGGAGAGGGCGATGAAAAAAACAATAATGACGGCAGGGGTGCTGCTGGCGCTGCTAGGGTTGGTGGCCGTACCGGTGTGGGCGTGCCCGCCCACCCCGACCCCCACAGACACACCAACCCAGACCCCGACCCCCACAGACACACCAA
>CAYTKG010000092.1:0-1604 GCA_964438335.1 uncultured Candidatus Saccharibacteria bacterium
ATCTCCCTGATATCTAATTTTTGAAAATCTTCGTAAGTAGCCATTTAAATCCGTCCAGCCCGCCGAAATTTTCGGAATTTAGCGGGCTGGAACAATTAAAGGTTTTTCAGGAATCGCTCTTTGAAGCAATTCGACCTCTTAAGCGCTCGACTTTGCTCTGAACTCGCCGACAAAACAATTTTAACCGGTGGGTTTTGAAAACAAGATAAGCGCCAAAAATAATCAGAACCGATGGCCAGATAATTCCCCATATACTACCGGTAATAATGCCTAAATTCTTAAGAAGAAAAACAAAACCAATAAGAATGACAAAAAGACCAAAAAGCATTTTTCTAATTTATTTTAATTTCTATAACCTTAACGACCTTTAATAAAGCAAATTTTTTAATTGATTTTTGCCAATTTTGTTTTTATTTCTGTTCCAAGAAATTTCTTAGCTATTCTTTCGAACTCGGGATCCAAATCAGAAAGCAAATAATCTCGTTTTCCCTGTTTAGAAATCTTTTCTTCAATTTCTGGATGTCTGACAAAATAATCCTTTAGTTTCTCGGGGACAACTTCATCAGCTGAAAAAATCTTGATTTTCTTTTCGACAATTTTCTCATCAATAATTTTTTCAATTTGCTTCTTAACCAAGGGGAAATGAGTACAACCTAAGGCCAAAATTGAAATTCTTTTCTCGAGCAGGGTCCCTAAATAATTCTCTAAACAAAAATTTAGTTTTTTCTGGTTTAATTTGCCCCGTTCAATTATCGGCACCAAAGGGGAAGCGGCCCGACAAAAAACTTTAATTCTGGGATTTATCTTTTTTAATTCTCTTTCAAAACTTTTGGCGGCGCAAGTGGCTTCGGTCGCCAACACTCCTACTTTTGTATTTCCCGATGAATTCTCGGAAATCGCCTCACAAAGAGGAATGGTTACCCCCAGAACTCTCCTGGCCGGATAATTTTGAGGAAGATGCTCTCTTTGAATTCTTCTCAAAGTCTGAGCCGAAGCAGTATGGCAAGCTAGAATCACTAAATAGCATTTTCGTTTGAATAAAAAATCAACTGCTTTTAGAGTAAGTTCGTAAATCTTCTCAGCCGACTTCATCCCATAGGGCAGATTGGCTGTATCTCCTAAAAAAAGATAATCATACTCCGGCAGAACTTTGATTAGACCTCTCAAAACAGTGAGGCCGCCCAATCCGGAATCAAACACACCTATCTTATATTCTCTCATACAGCCGGCAAATTACCATCTTAAAACAAATTCATGATAGTCGTCGCCTCGAAAAGGGCATTTCGTCTCTTCGCAAACAACCGGTTTTTTGACTACCATCTTAACGATATTGGCGAAATAGGCTCTATGGGTCAAACAGTGCAACGGGTGAAGTTTGAAATTTTTGATTTTCAAAATCACATATCGTTCCTTTTCGTTGACTTCTGTTACTTCAAGACTACCCAAACTGTAATAGTTTTTCCACATTGTTGGCGCCTGTTTCGCCAGCATTTTTAATGAACCAAAATATTTCAAAAAAAGTCGAATAATTAAAGAGGTTTGAGAATTAAACTTTCCCATCTCTTCAAATTTTTTTTCATCAAAACCGAAAAGTTTTTTGATCA
>CAYTKG010000093.1:0-1578 GCA_964438335.1 uncultured Candidatus Saccharibacteria bacterium
AGTAAAATTTTTAAAACTTTTAAAAATTTTTCCAATTGCTCGTTCATATTTAAGGATTTAGGGACTAACGTCGGGTTTTAGACCTTTTAATTAAATCTTTTAAGTATTCCGACCTTTTCTAGTTCCTTTTTTATATCATTATTATTAGTAAAAAGAAAGGTTTTAATGCCTATAGCTTGCGCGCCTTGCAAATACTCTTCTGAATCATCAATAAAAATGGCTTCGTTCGGATTTATTCCAAGTCTATTGAGAGCCAGCTTGTAAATTCTTTGGTCCGGTTTGAGAATTTTTACTTCAGAAGAAATAATAATTTCATCAAATAAATTATCAATGTCGGTGCCAAAATAAGTTTTAATTATCGGTCTCATTACAAGCCCGGACGTATTAGACACGAGAACGGTTTTTAGCCCGGATTTTCTTACATTTTTAATGATTTCCACTAAACCCATATTAGGCATTGAACCATTCAAAGATTCATTTACAAAATCCCAGAAGTTCTTTTCGCTCCACCCCTGTTCGCGCTTTATTGCTTCCTTCTCTTTTTCGTCATCAAAAGAAAAAGCCATTCTCTTAAAAATCTTCATATCGGAATCAGAAAATTGATGGCCCGGCTTATCCAAAATAAGAGTTCCGTTTAAATCGAATAAAATTGCTTTGTATTGATTCATGTTTCTAATTCTATCAAAAAAATGCCCCGGCATAAATACGCGGGATGCTTTTTGACGATGCGGTTTTTAGTTCTTTTAATATAAAGTATCAGAGCTTGTTTTGGTTTAAATAGGCCTAACGTTGGGTTTTTAGGACTAACGTCGGGTTTTAGACCTTTTTAGACCCTTTTAGACCTTGTAAATATTCTTGTAATTTTTCAATCAAGATGATATAAAAGAAAAAGACTAAAACAAGGATAATTTTAAAAATATTCGTTTAAAGTCAAATTTAGGTTGTTTATCAGAACAAAATTCGCCTAAACACTAGTTAAGTGAAATTTTGAGTTTTTAACGGGGTTCGCCTTTCGATTATTTTATAAATTTCAAAAAATTAATCAAATTATGGAACATATTGCAATAATGAGAAAATCTTGGGGCTTGACTCAAAAAATTCTGACTGGTCAAAAGAAAATTGAATCAAGATGGTATAAGGTCAAGTATCCACCATGGGATAAAATAAAGTCGGGGGAAGTTGTTTACTTTAAAGATTCCGGAGAACCTGTTATCATCAAAACAGAAGTTGATAAAGTGGCTCAATTTTCTGATTTAACTCCTGAAAAAGCCAAAGAGATATTGTATAAATATGGTCAAGCAGATGGTCTTGGCATAGATAAAATTCCAGAATTTTTTGAGATGTTCAAAAATAAAAAATATTGCATTTTAATTTTTTTGAAAAATCCGCAGAAAATAGTTCCTTTTGAAATTGATAAAACAGGATTTGGAGCGATGTCTGCTTGGATTTCTGTTGATAATGTTAATAAGATTAAGAAGGCGAACCCCTAAACTCAAAACTCTCGCCAGCCCTTCGGGACGTTACACTCTGGCTCGGTGCTAACGCACTCACTTAACAGCGATTTAACGGTTTCGCTCG
>CAYTKG010000094.1:0-1534 GCA_964438335.1 uncultured Candidatus Saccharibacteria bacterium
ACAGCGGCGGGATAATTGATATCTTTGATCTGGTGATGGTAGGGAGTCATTTTGGTAATTAAAACTTCTTATATTTTTTATCTTTTAATTTTTTATCTTTTATGAAAATAGTTTTAAAACATTTCTTTAAGATTAGTTTTATTTTACTGTTATCCACTTCCTGGTTTATGGGATCTATTGGAAAAGTTTGGGCAAGGAAAGGTTTTTATCCTGGCGTTTGCAACTTAACAAAGTTGCAATCTAGATATACCCAGGATTTCTTTGATACTTTTGATAATTGGGTTCACCGAGGCAATGGTTGCTGCCATCCAAGAAATGAAAGCTGTAGTAATTGTCTAGAGAAAGTCGGTAGTCAGTTTGCTTGGAGCTATTCCTACAACCTTAAATCCTATATTTTAATGTTTGATACTACTGGGGAAACGAAATATTTAGATAAACTAATTGATCAGTTTGACAATATTAACAGGGCGAGAAATGATAATCATCCCTATGGTCCTTTTGAAGACAAATTTCGAGAAGCCATTCTTCCGGGTTGGAACGGCGGCAGAGAGGACACAACTTTTGAAGAATATATTTATCATGTTCATACTGGTTTGATTGTAACCCCGGTGGCCGATTTTGTTAGGCGTATTTATGAATATCCCGAAATTGGAAAATTGGTTTGGAAAGAGTATGATTGGGCAACCAAAGAATGGAAACCCAACAGTCTTAATCAAACGTATAAGGAGAAAGCCGATTTCTATTTACGGGAATTAGAACAGATAATGACTGTTTTCGAAGGAGAATTTGTCGACGGCCCGGACGAGAATGAAGGATACTATACTGCCGATGAAAGACTATACAAGTGGGGAAGAGACGGTTTTCAAAAAGGCGTTTTGCCTTTTAATCAAATGCTTGAATTGGGCAGGGTAGAGCTGCGTCTTTGGCAACTTACGGGAAAGCCTGAATACAAAGACCATGTTTCCCGGATGGCTCAACTTTTAAAGGATGTTTCCAATAGCAGATATGATAGTGAAAACAATTTATACATCTGGACATATTGGCCAATGATGTACACAGAAAGGGCTGGTTATATTTTTATAGATTTAGAATTTGTGGCAGATTGTTACGAAGCGGGTATCGTTTTTAATAGCGAAGACATGCAAAGATACGTTAACGCATTTAAGAAAAATATTTATATTTCTGACGGTTCTTCTTGTTGGGCTCATTCTCGGATTGATGGTTCAACCAAGTCCGATGACGAATGGAAAACAATAACTTATTCAAGCACAATGCTGAGATATTTTCCCATAGACGCCGAAGTAGAGGATATGGTTTTTTGCTATCAAGATCTTATTTATAACAATGCTTTTGATAAACACTCAGGGGAGTGGTTTCGAGAATATTATGGCATTAAGGCCGAAGGAGCGGCTAAAGCAATCTATCACAACTATTTGCAAGCCGGTTGTGCTTTTAGGCTGCCTGATTTTAGTGAACAATTTTCCATCCCCGGCGACCTCAACAACGACGAAGTCGTTGACATCTTTGATTTGGT